>NZ_JAFMPN010000017.1 GCF_017351175.1 Desulfovibrio sp. Huiquan2017
TTGTTACCAGCAAAACTCGGGAGTGCCGACATGGTATTTTTCGTGTCGGCGGTCCTCGTGCCGGGGAGGCCTAGATGAACCGTTCGAGCTGTTCCCGGACGGCGGGATCGCGGGCGGTGCGGAGCAGGGCCCGGGCCTTTGCCTTCAGGGCGTCGCGGTCGGCCGCGGCCCGGACCAGGCCCCGGTGCATGGCGGCGTAGTGCTCGGCCATGTCCGGGACGTCGCAGGCGCTGAGGATGCGCGCGCATTCCCGGTAGGCTTCGAGGCCGGGCAGGAGCAGGGAGCGGAGATAGGCCACGGGCATGGCGTCCCGGATATGGCCGCGTGTTTCCAGGAGGGCGGCCAGCAGGGCGTAGCCTTGGTCCCACAGGGGTTCCTCGCGGATCAGAGCGTGGAGGTGCCCGGCGTCGGGATCGGCGAGGAAGCGGGCCTCCAGGGCTCGGGCCCGGGGCTCGGGCAGGCGGGCGACGAGGTCGAGCCAGGGAGTCAGGCCCGGTTCGAAGCCGTCTTCGCGGATCAGGGCGCAGAAGTCCTCGCGGGCGTCGCGGCAGCGGGTGCGGAGTAGGCGCAGGTTGGCCGATTCGTGGTCGAAGCGGCCTTCGGTGCCATGGGTGTGGTGGTGGACCACGCTTTGCGGAATGACGGAGAAATGGCCGCCGCGCTGGGCGATGCGGCAACACAGGTCCACGTCTTCCATGCCGTTGACGAACCCTTCGAAGAAGCCGCCCTCGGCGTGGAAGAGCGGGGCGGGCATGAGCAGGGCGGCGGCGGTGATGACGCTGAAACGCCGTTGCCGGGCCACGGCCGGGTGGGTCTGCGGGAAGTATTCGTGGAGGTGGCGGAAATTCGTGTCGTCGGTCACGGCGATGCCCAGGTGCTGGACCCGCCCGGCGCGCACGGTGTCGTCGTCCGGGAAGAGGAGCAGGGGGCCGACGCCCGCCAGGCGGCGGTCGGCCTTCAAGCCGTCCATGAGTGGCGGCAACCAACCCGAAGTGACCGTGGTGTCGTTGTTGAGGAAGAAGAGGTTCGCGGCCGAGCTTGCCCGTGCGCCCGCGTTGCATCCCTTGGCGAAGCCGAGATTCTCGGGCAGCCGGAGGTGGATGAAGCGGTCGCCGAACAGGGCGCGGCCGAGTGTCGGGGCGGTTTGCGGGGTCTCGTCGCCGGAGCCGTTGTCGGCCAGGACGACCTGAAAGTCGTCGCCCCCGGTGTGCGCCGCCAGGGAACGCAGGCAGGCTTCGGTCAGGTTCCAGCCGTTGAAGGCGGGGATGACGATGGATAGGCGGAACCGATTTTCTGCCATGGCGCGGCTAGCCCATTTCCGGCTCGGTCTTCCAGGCGAAGAGGGGGGTGAGCGGCTTCATGTTGGTGAAGTCCACGCGCACGGCCACGAACGCGCCCAGGGCCGGTGGCAGTATGTGGGCGTTGAGCTGGTTGGCCAGGCCCGTGGGCTTCCAGGTCTTCATGGGCCCGGGCAGGACCGAGCGGGCCAGGGTGGGGCGCAGGCCCGTGACCTTGTGGACGAGGTCCTGCATCTCGCACCAGGTGAACCAGTGGGCTTGGGCCATGGAGGACCCGGAGCCCCGTATGTTCATGTAGTAATACAGGGAGTTCTTATTCAGATAGCCGATGAGCATGCCTTTCTCGGCCACGCGCGCGGCCTCGGTCAGCATGCCCTCGGGGTCGTCGGCGAATTCGAGCACGGACCAGAGCAGGGCATAGTCGAACTCGTTGTCCGAGAAGGGCGTGTTCTCACCGTGGCCCACGTGCAGTTCGGCCCGGTTGCCGAACCGCTTTCGGGCGGCCGCGAGCATTTCGGGCGAACGGTCCATGCCGGTGACGTCCAGGCCCATCTGATAGAGGGTTTCCATGAACAGGCCGGTTCCGCAGCCGATTTCGAGGATCTTGCGCTTGCGTCTCGGCCACCCCGCCAGGACCTCCTGCAGGAGGAGCACCTCGCGGTCCAGGGCGTAGCGCCCCTCGGGGGTGTCGAACCAGGCTTCGTAATTTTCGGGATCCCACATGGCGGCGTCCTCAGGCGGTTTCATCTTCTCCCGAAAGTATGACCATCATACCCCCCTCTGTAAATAGGAGGCCGGGAAAAGTTGGGCGAAACCGTCTTGGGGACGCCGGGAGCCGCGCGGCGTTATCGGCCGCCGCGCCGTCCGCGTCCGAAGCCGTTGCCCGGGCCGCGTCCCTTGCCGCGCCCGCCGCCGGGGCCGCCGCATCCGCCCGGACCGAAGCCTCGCCCGCCGCCGGGTCCGCCGGTCATGGGGTCTTCGCGCAGGGAAGCGACGAGTTTGCCGAGGATGGTGCGCAATTGGCCGCGCTCGTCCTCATCCAGGCGGTCGAACGGACTGTCCGCGTCGGCCCCGTTGTCAGCCGGAGCCAGGGCGCGGGCCGCGTCCGTGGGGGAGATGATGAAACTGCGTCGGTCCGCCTCGTTGCGTTCCCGGAGGATGAGCCCCCGGTCTTCAAGCTTGCGCAAGAGTTCGCTCAGGGATGAAGAGCGCACATCGAGGATTTCGAGCAGTTCGCCCTGGGGCATGGGGCCGTTTTCGAGGAGGATGGACAGGACCTGGTACTGGGCGTGGTGCGCATGGTCGCGGCGGTGGGAGGCGCGCGCCATGAGCCGGGAGGCCAGGCGGAAGAGCCCGGCCAACTCGGCATCGGTTGCGGGGGTGGCGGGCCTCATGGTCAGCGCATCCTCGCGGCGTAGGCCTCTCCCTTGGGGCAGGAGGGGGCGTTCAGGGGGCAGTGCTGGTCGCACAGCGGGCAGAATCCGGCGTCCGGCGCGAGTCCGTCTGCGGGGTTTGGCCCCATGGCCGCCCGGAACGCGCCGCCGCGGCCCGGCTGGAACCGGTTCAGTCCCATGCCGCACGGCCCGCGTCCCATCCGGCCTTCACCTATCCCGGCGCATTGCCCCTGACCGAGGCCCTGGCCAAAGCCGCGTCCCTGTCCGTTGCCGAAGCCGCCGCCGTTGCCCCGGCCGCGTCCCTTGCCGGCCCTGCCCTGCCCCCGGCCCTGGCCGGGACCGTTGGTGAGCCCCTGTCCGCCGCCGTTGCCGAATCCGGCGCACCCGCGCCGTCCCTGTCCGCGATTGCCGCGTCCGAAGCCTTGGCCGTCATACCTATCGTTGTTCCAACCGAACATGTCGTACTCCTTTGGTTGCATGGTGTGGGCACCCGATTGAGTAGGTACCTTCCTTTTCCTGTTGAATATAAGCCCTCGTTGGTCCCTGTCAAGATAAAAAGGTACCTTCGTATCTATCCCGTACTTTTTCCCGTCGTCAGGCCGTCTTCCCGGCAAAGGGCCTCGCCCTTTTCGGGGCCGCGCCCGGGCATTCGGCGGGAGAGAGTGTGGGCCGGGGGCCTAGTCCGTCTGGATGTTGTAGGCCTTGAGTTTGCGGTAGAGGGAGCTGCGTTCCAGGCCGATGGCCTTGGCGAGTTGGGAGATGTTGCCGTCGAATTCGCGGAGTTTGGCTTCGAGGAAGCGGGCCTCGAAGTCGGCGCGGGCCTGTTTGAGGTCGGTCGGGCCTTGGCCGATGAGGTCGTCCAGGGGGGCGCTTTCGGCGGTCGGGGGTGGAGTCGGTTCGGCGGCCCGGCGCACGGGCTTGTATTCCGGGGGCAGGCGGTCCGGGGTGACGGTGTCGCCCGCGTACATGATAAACATGCGCTCCACGAAATTCTTGAGTTCGCGCACATTGCCGGGCCAGGCGTATTCCTTGAGCATGGCCAGGGCCTCGGGGGCGAATGCGATGGGCTTGAAACCGTGCTGGCGGACCAGGGTGTCGATGAAGTCGCTGATCAGCAGCGGGATGTCCTCCGCGCGATCGCGCAGGGGCGGCAGTTCCAGGGGGAAGACTTTGAGCCGGTAGTAGAGGTCCTCGCGGAAGTTGCCCGCCTCGATCTCCCGGGCCAGGTCCTTGTTGGTGGCGGCGATGACGCGTACGTCCACCTTGATGGTCTTGCGCCCGCCCACGTGCTCGAAGGCCTGCTCCTGGAGGATACGCAGGATCTTGGCCTGGGTCTTGAGGGACATGTCGCCGATCTCGTCCAGGAACAGGGTGGAGCCGTCGGCCAGCTCGAACTTGCCTTCCTGGGCCCTTTCCGCGCCGGTGAAGGCACCTTTCTCGTGGCCGAACAGTTCGGATTCGATGAGCTCCTCGGGGATGGCCGCGCAGTTGACCGCCACCAGCGGTCGGTCGGCGCGCGACGACTGGTTGTGGATGGATCGGGCCACGATCTCCTTGCCCGTACCGTTCTCGCCGGTGATCAGCACCCAGGATTCAGTGGGGGCGACCCGGCCGATGACCTCGCGCAGCTCGGCGATGGGCCGGGACTCGCCGGTCAGGGTGATGGGTTGTTCCGAGGAGATGCGCGTCTTCAAGGCCTGGTTTTCCTGGCGCAGGCGGGAGAATTCCAGCCCGTTGCGCGCCGAGACCACGACCTTTTCCAGGGAGAGCGGCTTTTCAATGAAGTCGAAGGCCCCCTTCTTGAGCGCCTTGACCGCGGTTTCGATGGTCCCGTGGCCGGAGATCATGATTACGGGCAGCCCCTCGAAGTCCCGGGAGAGGATTTCCAGGGCCTTGAGGCCATCCATGCCGGGCAGCCAGATGTCCAGGAAGATCAGGTCCGGGATGTCGGTGCCAAGCAGTTCGAAGCCCTCTTCGCCGGATTCGGCCTCGACTACGGACAACCCTTCGTCTTCGAGGATGCCGCGCAGGGAGAGACGGATGGATTCTTCGTCGTCGATGATCAGGATCTTTGCGGGCATGAGTGCTCCCTTGCAAGGTCGTCCGGCGCGGTTGCGCCGTCCCTTCTTATAGATGACCCGGCGCGATGATTCAAGCCGCTCTCCGCGTTACTCGCCGGGTTGCGGGAATCTCCAGTCCTTTTTTTTCAGCCAATGGTAGGAGCGCTTGCCGTGGACCATGTCGCCGAGCGGTCCCGCGCCGAGTTTGACGAACCGGCGGATGGATCCGGGGCCGAACAATTTCATGACCCGGAACAGGAACCAGCGCAGGGTATTGGAGCCGCGCAGCTCGGGCAGGATGGTGTGGTGCAGGTCGCGGAGGTATTCGGGGCCGGGGTCGATGCCGGTTGCCAGGGAGCGGGCTACGGCGCGGCCCGCGTACATGCCCGTGCTCAGGGCGTAGAAGATGCCCTCGCCGAAAAGCGGCTCCACGTAGCCGCCCGCGTCCCCGGCGAGCAGGGCGTTGCCGTGCACCGGGTCGTGCAGGAAGCTGCCGTAGGGCAGGGGATGGCCGCGTTGGTAGGAGAGCACGGCCGGGTCCACGCCAAGCACGTCGAGATAGGTCCGGAACAGCTTGGCGAAGTGGGTGTCCCGGCGGCGCAGGCCGCAGATGCCGATGAGGACGTGGTCTCCGTTGGGGAAGACCCAGCCGTAGCCCGCCTCCATGAAGCCGACGTACAGGATCGGCCGGTCCACCGGCTCGGGGAAATCGCCTGCCAGGATTTTGACCTCGATGGTCGCGGCCGTGAGCCGCCGCATGGCATTGAGATTCACCTCGGGAAAGGCGGCGCGCACCGTGGAGTGGGCTCCATCCGCGCCGATGATGTATCGGGCCCGGAGGGCCCGGCCGTCCTTGAGGATCACCTCGCCGCTGTCCGGGTCGCAACCGCTCACCTCTTCCCCCTCCCGGACCCGGGCTCCGGCCCGGCGCACGTGGTAGAGCAGCCGGTTGTCCAATTCGGCTCGATCGGTGAAGTGGAACGGGTAGGACAGCGAGCCCTCGGCCAGGGTGGCGGTGAAGCTGCGGATGGCGTAGCGGTCCGAGACATAGCGGATGATCCCTTCCCGCCTCAGGGTTTCGGGCGTCTCGCCGAAGAGGGCGTTCAGGATCTGTATGGTTTTCCAGGTGAGCAGGCCGCCGCAGAGTTTGCTGCGCGGGAATTCTG
The DNA here is from genome assembly GCF_017351175.1 of Desulfovibrio sp. Huiquan2017. Lineage (NCBI taxonomy): Bacteria > Pseudomonadati > Thermodesulfobacteriota > Desulfovibrionia > Desulfovibrionales > Desulfovibrionaceae > Desulfovibrio > Desulfovibrio sp. Huiquan2017. Next base: position 5,919 of record NZ_JAFMPN010000017.1, read on the forward strand.
CCTTGTCCAGGACGAGCACGGAGGCTCCCTGTCGGGCCAGGGTCACGGCCGCCGCGCTGCCCGCAAGGGAACCGCCGCAGACGATGGTGTCGAAGATATCGTTCATGTCGCTTACCCGTCCGGGGTCGGTCACATGGTGTTGATCATGGACGAGGGATTGCGACCTTCCTTTTTGAGTTGCCGGTAAGTACGCACGTCCTTGTCCAGCTTGCGCAATAGGGAGACCACCAGATCGCGTCGCGGCGTGCGGCGGGCCGGGGTGGTGAAGGTGAATCCGTCGGTCATGATGACGTGGAGTTCGAAGATGATGGCCGAGTCCGGGCCGACCGCGCCATAGCTGTCCTGGGTGGAGGCGTCCACCTTGACTTCCTGGAAGAGATCGTTGCGCGCCTTGATGTAGTTCAGGATGCGCTCGATCTCCCGGTCGGTGTAATCCCTCGGGCTCAGGGTGCCGGAAAACTGGAGCTTCTTGGAGGCGGAGTTGGAAAACACGGACTCGCCCTTGCGCACCAGGTCCAGGTTGAAAAAGATATAAATGACGGCGCCCGCGACCAGGATCAAAAAAATGTTCCTGGCTATTTCCGTCTTTTTCTGTCGGTGTTTCCTGCCGTTCATGCCCGCTCCGCTGAACTGATCGTGTGTGCCGGGCCTACATACTATGAATCCCGGCAAGAAAAAAGGGGCTGCTTTCCTTGGCGAAGCCCGGACCGAAAGGGTCTATATCTCGCGGCGGCAGGCCAGGGGCATGCGCCAGCCTGTGCCGAAGGATCGCGGGGTCAGCTTGATGCCCGGCGCGGCCTGTCGGCGTTTGAACTCGGCGAAACGCACCAGATCCAGAACCCGGTTCACCGTGGCTTCGTCGAAACCGGCCCTCACGATGTCTCCCCGCGACTGGTGGCGTTCCACGTGCCGTTCCAGGATGGCGTCCAGGACCTCGTAGGGCGGCAGGGAGTCCTGGTCCTTCTGGTCCGGCCGCAGCTCCGCGGACGGGGGTTTGCTGATGATCGCCGCGGGGATGCCCGGGCGCACGTTCTCGTTGTACCAGCGGGCCACCTTGAAGACCCCGGTTTTGTCCACGTCCGAGATGACCGCGTAGCCGCCGGACATGTCTCCGTAGATGGTACAGTAGCCCACGGCCAGTTCAGACTTGTTGCCCGTGGTCAGGAGCAGGGAACCGTATTTGTTGGACAGGGCCATGAGCAGGTTGCCCCGGATGCGCGACTGGATGTTCTCCTCGGTGGTGTCCGGGGCGTGCCCGGCAAAGGGGACGGCCAGGGTGGTCTCGAAAGCGCGCATGATCGGCTCGATGGGCAGGGTCAGGGTCTTGATCCCGAGGTTTTTGGCCAGCTCCAGGGAATCGTCGATGGACCCCCGGCTCGAATAAGGCGAGGGCATGAGCACGCAGGTCACGTTCTCCGGGCCGAGGGCCTCGGCGGCCACGGCTGCGGTCACCGCCGAATCGATACCCCCGGACAGCCCGACCAGGGCCGAGGAAAAACGGCTCTTGCGCACGTAGTCTCGGGTGCCCAGGACCAGGGCGTGCCAAGTCTCCGCCGGGCGGGAAAAGTCGTCTTCGGCGATGGAACCGCGCTCGTCGGTGTCCACGATGAGCACCTGTTCCTCGAACCCCCGGGCTCGGGCGATGAGCGTTCCGTCGGGGCCGAAGGCGCAGGACCGGCCGTCAAAGATCAGGTCGTCGTTGCCGCCCACCTGATTGGCGTAGACCAATGGCGTGGCGTACTTGCGGACCACGGCGCCGAGCATGTTTTCGCGCAGCGCCTGCTTGCCCAGGAAGAGGGGGGAGGCGGACAGGTTCAGGATCAGGTCCGGCTTGTGCCCGGCGATCTCCTCCAGGGGATCGCGGGCGTAGCTCCGGGTGTCCCAATAGTCCTTGTCGTTCCAGGCGTCCTCGCAGATGGTCACGGCCAGGGTCTTGCCCCGGTGGCGGATGATGTTCGCCTCGGGATCGCCTTCGGGGGCGGGCTCGAAATAGCGGGCTTCGTCGAAGACGTCGTAGGTGGGCAACAGGGTCTTGCGCACGGACTTGACGACGGCGCCGCCTTCGCACCAGAGGGCGCAGTTGAAGATGGATTTGCCGGGGCCCTTGCGGTTGGGCTCCACCGAGCCGAGCAACAGCGGCGGGCCGTCGGCCAGTTCGCGCGCCAGCTCCTGGGCCACTTCGTCCGCGCGCCGGATGAAGCCGTCGTACAAGAGCAGGTCCCGGGGGGGGTACCCGGTCAGGGCCATCTCCGGCGTCAGACAGAGGTCCGCGCCCATGTCGGCGGCCCGCCGCGCCGCCGCCACGATCCGGGCTCGGTTGCCGTCCAGGTCGCCGACCATCTGATTGAGTTGCAACACGCCGATTCTCATGGGCATCTAGATACGTCAAAGTGGAGCCGGGGGCAACAGATGGAGGAGCGGGATAACTCCCGGGGGACGGGGGCGGTGTTTCCGGCTTCGGGTGGCCGGAGGGACCTGTCGGGCAAGGTTTTCCGGCATGCTAATTGCTTTCCTTGTTGAACGATTCGCCGTTCGCGGCTACTATGTTTTCAGTGCCAATTATTTCATATGCTTATTGTGTGTCTGGGGAGTCAAGTTTCTGCGGCGCGAGCGGGAAGGCGGACAAAAAGGCCGGTCCTGCGGGGCGGCGCCGGTTTTCCGTGCGCAGCCCGGCATGCGCTCGGCCATGACGACAAGGATGTTGCAAGGACCCATGTCTGCTGAACCCATCATCGCCTGGATCGGCGGGGGATATTTCAACGAGCCGTTCGGGAAGCTCGGGTTTGACGTCCGGCGCATCCCGTTTTTCACGCCCAGGGTTCTCGATTGGGAGACGGTGTGCGCGGAGGCGGGAGGCAGGCCCGACATCGTCCTCTACGCCGACGCCAGCGTGCCCCCGCCCCTGGTCGGTCTGGAACGGTTTCCCTGCCTGACCGTTTTTTACTGCGTGGATTCGCACATCCACGAATGGTACCCGCTGTATGCCCAGGCGTTCGATCTCTGCGCGGTCAGCCTGCGGGATCACCTGCCGCGGATGCGGCTGCGTCTGGACGGGGAGCGGGTCTTTTGGCTGCCTCCCTTCCCCATTCGCGGGGAGCGTCCTCCGGCATCCCCGCCGGAACGGATTTGGGATGTCCTGTTCGTGGGCCGGACGAATCCTGAGACCACGCCGTTGCGTCTGTGGTTCCTTGCGGAGATGGCCCGGCGCGTAAGCGGGCTGGAGGTCCGCGAGGGGGCCTTCGACACCCTTTTCCCTCAGGCCCGGATAGTCCTGAACATCGCCGAGATGGGGGATTTGAACTTTCGCGTTTTTGAGGCGCTGGCCACCGGGGCCTGCCTGCTGACCCCCAGGGTGGGACACGGGCAGGACCGTCTTTTTCAGGACGGCCTGCATCTGTTCACCTACGAGTTGAACAACCCGCAGGACGCCGCCGACAAAGCCGCATTCCTGCTGGAGCACCCCGAGCTGTGCGAACGCGCCCGGGAGGCCGGGCGGGCCGAGATCGATGCGCGGCATCGCCGCCGCCACAGGGTGGCGACCCTGGCCGACCGGATCGCGGGGCTGGATCGGGAGTCGGCCGTCCGGGAACGGTTGGCGGCTGCGGAGTATATCCGCGAAAAGTATCTGCGCCTGCTGTTTCTGCACTGGGCTTCGGAAATGGACGATCCCGGCACGCAGCGGATGTACCTGGACGCGGCGCGCGGCAAAGACGCCGTGTGCCCGCATGACGATCTCCTGGGGAAAAAATCGATATGACCCGCTGTTGCCGCCCATGTAACGCGCCCTTGGCCGCTTCCGCCTGATCCAGCCGCGCTCCCCGCATGGGGAAGGAGCCGGGGCGTTCGCTCCGTTGCGCGATGGCCGGAATTGCCAAAGGGCATACGACGCGATACTGGCTTGACGGACGGCTGACGGCCGCTTGCCGAGGACGGAGCGAGGTTGGCCCCGAGGATTTCGCGCCAGGCTCGCAGGGCCATCTTCGGTAACGGCGAATACGGGCTTCCCCCGGGGATTCCCGCGGTTTAAGGCGGCAATACACAACTCGGTCGGGAGACATGCATGCAGGACACCCCCATGGATAAACGGATCGCCGCCGACCCCGCGTTGTTTGCCGAGTTGATGCGCACGCTGGTCGGAGGGGTGACGCTTGAGGAAGCGTCGGCCTTGCGCCGGTATGCCGCGCTGGCCGGTGCAGGCTGCATCGTGGAGATCGGCTCGTATCAGGGGAAAAGCGCGGTGGCTCTGGCCATGGGCGTCTTGGACCGGGGGGCCCAGCCCCGGCCGATGATCTACTGCGTCGATCCCCACAGGGAGTACACGGGATTTTACGGGGGGCGGTTCGGCCCGGAGGACAGGGGCCGGTATTATCAGACGATGCTGTCCACCGGGGCCTACAGGCACGTCGGCCTGATCAACTTGCCCAGCGAGGATGTGGCGTCGTCCTGGAAGGAGCCGGTCGGCATGTTGTTCATTGACGGCAACCATCACTATGAGGGCGTCAGGGCGGACGCGGACAATTGGATGCCGCACGTCCCGGTCGGCGGATACGTCGCTTTCGACGATGCCGCCGATGAACAGTGCGGGCCTCACCGCGTGATCGAAGAATTGTCGGCGACGGGGAGGTTCAGGCGCTTGGAGCAGGTGGGAAAAGTCGTCTTTCTGGAGAAAATCGAGGCGTTGCCGGAGGAGCCGGTCTACTCGTCGTCGGGCCGGAAGATCCTCGTGGCCTGCGAACGGGTGGCCAACACCGGCGGGCTGTGGCGGTTCGACCGGATTGCCGCGAGCCTGCGGGCAAAAGGGGATGAACTGTGCTACCTGGCGTTGGACCCGTCGGGAAATCTCCGGGAGACCGATGTCCCCGTGCTTTCCCCCGAGGAAGCGGCCTGGCGGCGATGGGACTGCACCATGCTTCCGGGCGCGGCGTTTTCCCGGCGCTCTCTCGAACGGTTCGATTGTTTCCAGGATTCCCGGTTCGGGGTCCGGGTTCAGCACGTCCTGAACGATCAGAGCCGGAAAAAGGAATTCCTGGCCGTCAACGCGGCCTTCAAGCCGCATGTGGTGATTTTCAACAATGACGCTTGGCCGGAGGGCTCCTACACGGAATTCCAGGCCCACCGGTTCCACCGGCTCATCGGCGCGGTCGATGCCGAGCGCTTCGCCCCCGGCGGGGAGAGGCGTTTCCCCCTGCGCGAAGGGCGGTTCGTGGTGGGCGGCCAGGCGAGCAAGAATCCCGGGCCGCTTCTGGATGCGGTCGGATCGTTGCCGGACGGTGTCGTGGTGAAGTTGTTCGGCGACGTCGGGCCGGAATGGGTGGAGAAGTACGCCGAGATGGCGGCGGCCGGACGCCTGGAGTGGGTCGGCCCGCTGGGTCCGGGGCAGCTTGAGACTTTTTACCAGAGCGTTGACTGCGTCGTCCATACCGAGCTCTTTGCCGGGTGGGCGAATCTGGTGGCCGAGGCCATGGCGAGCGGCGTGCCGGTGATCTGCTCCGGGCACGGCACCTCGGCGTTGGCCAAGGACCGGAGCAGTGCGCTCGTGCTGGACCGGGTCTCGGCCGGGGAGATAGCCGACAGGGTCGGCCTGCTGATGCGCGACGCGGACCTGTGCCGACGCCTGGCCCGCGAGGGCCGCCGCATTGCGGAGCGATTCCCGTGGGAAGATTATACGGACAAGCTCCTTGCGCTCTGCCGCGACGACGGGCGCGGCCACTACATCCGTGATGAGGCGTTGGGATTATACGGGAAATGGCCCAAAGCATGGCGTCTTGCCGGCCTGGAGCCGCTCTTTGACGCGGCGGCGGGCAAAACCGTCCTGGACCTCGGCTCGGCCGAAGGGGTTATCGCTCATGAGTTTCAGCGGCGCGGGGCGTCGGCGGTCCACGGCTTCGAGGCCGATTCGGCGCGGGTCGAATTCTCGGCGGGGCTGTGCGATCCCTCGGTCTGCCGGTTCCGGGCCGCCGATTTCTCGGACCGGGACGCCTTTCTGGCGGCGCATGGCGAGTCCCTGCTGCCCGATTACGGAATCGTCCTGTTCCTCGGGGTCTATCATCACCTGCCGCAGTTTCCCGAGGGGGACTCGCCGCGCCGGACCTTCCTGGAGGAAGCGTTGCGGCGGGCAGCGGATTATTTCGCGATCAGGACGCCGGGCCCCGACATGTTGGATGCGGAACAGGTCATAAACCGCGCGGGGTTCGAACTCGTGTCCGGCAACGACGAGCGGAAGGGCGACAATCTGGGCGGCCTGCGCATCTACAGGCGGCGGGCGCCGATCCCCTTCGTGTCCTTTCCCAAGTCGGGGCGCTCCTGGGTCCGCTATATCCTGACGGAACTCGGCCTGGCCGACGCGTATCATTTCGGCCACGACGGGTTCGAGTTCAACGACGGCTCCCTGCCGGAGCACGATTTCTCGGTGGAGAAACGCCTGGAACGGTTTGCGCAGTGTGAGAAGGTCGTCCTGCTGCGCCGCAACCCGTACGACGTCATCGTCAGTCTCTACCATCAGGTCACCGGCCGGTTTAAGGACTTTTTCCGGTATGAGGGAACCCTTTCCGACTTCATCCGGGACCCGTATTTCGGCGCGGCCGTTTTGCGGGACCATTTCGCCATGTGGGAGGAGATCCGAAGGAACCGGGACGTGTTCGTCCTCACATACGAGGACCTGCACGCCGATACCTTCACGGCGATGCGGAAACTGCTGCGTTACTGCGGCGTCGAGGTCGATGACGCCGCGTTGCGGGAGGCCGTGGAAAAGGGGGACTTCGCCAATATGAAGCGCCTGGAGAAGAGCGGGCGGTTCCCGGCTCCCTGGCTTCGGCTGCGCAACGGCGCGCCCAAGGTCAGGAAGGGAAAGGTCAACGGCTACCGCGAAGAGATGGACGCCGGGGATATAGCCTACTTGGACGGCGTGTTCGGCGGCTAGCCGGAACCTCTGCGGTACCGGACTGCGCGGCCTGGTGCATCAGACGGCGCGGCCGGGCAGGCAGCCGAGCTGGAACGCGGCCTTTCCCCGGTGGTTCTCCGCGTCCACCGTTTGCGCCAGCGTTGCCGCATCCTCCGGCCCGATGAACCCGGCGTGGCCGAAGTCGGCCAAAGCCCGGTACAGGCCGTCCACCTCCGGGCAATCCTCGCAGGCCGCCCGCAGAGCGTCCCCCGAATGGGTGTAGTGTTTCAGGCCGGGGCTGAGAAATCCGTCCGCGAATTCCTCCGCCTGCGCGTCTTTCGCCAGGCCCAGAAACGTCCCGGCCGCGTCCAGCGTGCCGTGCGGATCGGACAGGGTGTCCTCGAAGAAAAGCAGGAAAATGCCGTGGGCCGACAGGTTGCACAGCAACGCGAGGTTGTGGGCGAACCACAGCCTGAGGCCGACCCGGATGGGGACCTGGTGGATGGTGTGCAGCGATTCCGCGACCTCCAGGGGATTGCGGATGGAGGCGATCACCCTGGGGGCCGGGCCGAGGGCCCGAAACGCGTTTTCCCAAAAGGGATAGGTGAGGCAGAAACGGGGGTCCTTGCAGCCCGCGACGCCCTGTTCCACGAATTTTTCCCGCACCACGTTCCCGCAATGCCTGGCGGCGTATTCCAGGGCCGGTTCGGGGGCGAGCCCCCGTTCCCCGACCCTGCCGAAAGCCGAGTCCCCGGTCAGCGCCTCCAGGATGGCCCGGTTGTGGTCCACAATGGTCATGTCCTCGAAGTACCCCTTGGGATTGTCGGGGCCTTTTTCCATGAGATCGGCACCGAAGTCCACGCCCAGCGACATGACGGCCTTGGCCGCGACACTGGTGCCGGAGCGGTGCATTCCGGTGACGATTACCCGCGGGGTCGCGTTCGGGGTCATGGTTTCAGTCTCGCTTCGCGAGCCAGTCCGGCCGCGCTTTCGATGTTCATGGGGCTGTCCGCGTCCATGTCGAAGATCGGCAGGCGGAAGAACGGGGGCAGTTCGTCCAGGTAGTCCCGCCCGGAAGTGAACAGAACGGCTTCCTCGTTCGCGGCCTCTGCTGAGCCGCCGGAAACGGCGCACAGCGCCCCATCGTCGTGGAACAGGTCCGTCAGGTGTTGCGACCCTTCGGGCCTGTCCTTGTCCAATTCCGGGATCGGCCCGTAGATATCCGCATCCACGCGCTCCCTGTCGCCGACGGTATGGTCGATTCGTATGGCTGTCCCGCTGGTCCAGGTGCGGGGCACGGCCCGGCACTGCCAGAGGGGGTGGGTCAGGGAGGAGAACGGGATCACGGACAGGACCGTGCGGTGCGCTGTCGGATCGAGCCCTGCCAGCCCCTTGCAGAAAAGGTGTAGTCTGCGCAGGGAAACACGGCCCCGGAGCGGGCGGAGGATGACATGCCATGTCCCCGGCCGGGCGGGCGGCGCGCAGAGGACGGCCTGTTCGGCCGCGGGGTCGCTAGCCGAAAGAAGACGCAGTCCCGGCGCATTTGCCTCCGTCAGAAAGGGGTATGCCCGGTCCGCGAGGACTGTCTCGGCCTTGGGCAGGGACCCGTCCCGGAAGAGCGACCGGGCGTAGGCCAGGGCGAACCCGCCGATGTCGTCCGACCGAAGGAGCGCCCGTTCGCGGGCGGTGGTCGGCGTGAAGGAGATGGCGGTGGTCAGCATGGCAGGTCCACGCCGAAGTCGTAGAGGTTTGCCGCGAGGACGGTCTCGGCCAGCCGCCAGTCGGCCTCGGTGTCGATGTCGATGAGCTCGATGGGGTCGAGGATGGCCTCGTGGTGCCGCCAGCGCCGTTTGGCCGCGTCCAGGGCGTAGCCGAGAAAGGAGCCGGTCGCCTTGTAAAAGACCTGGCCGTCGGCGTAGCCCAGGGGCAGGGGGGTGGCCCGCCCCGGGGCGTATGCCCGACGCGGGGGAGCGGGGATGCGGTTGACCGCCACGCAGGTGCCGGCCTCGCGGATCTTGTCCAGGTAACCTCTAATGGTACCTGCGTTCCGGAAGGGGGAGGTCGGGTACATCTCGACCCAGTAGCCCACGGGGTAGCCGTCCGCCAACAGCTTCCGGGCCGCATAGTACGACGCCAGTCCGGGGGACACCGTCTCCCGCGCCAGTTCCTCGGGGCGGACGAAGGGGCACTCGGCCCCCAGGCTTTCGCCCAGGCGGCAATATTCCTCGCTGTCCGTGTTCAGGATGACCCGGTCCGCGCCCAGGGCCTGGGCGACGAGGATGGTGTAGCCGATCAGGGGAATTCCGTTGAGCTTGCGGACGTTTTTGTCCCTGATGCGGGTGGACCCGGCTCGGGCGCCGATATGCACCACCAGTTTGTCGTGGGCGGTGCCGTCCGCGAAATTTTCTGCGTAGTCCACGGGCGTGCCCGGAAAGAAGCGGTCCCTGACGTCCGCGAAGGTGGTCATGTGTTGCGCACTCATGGCCGCATGCCCTCCGGGGGCGTTCCCCGCCGGGCGGACGGGCTCCCTTCGTTCCGGCTGCGGACCATGTCCAGCAAGGCGGCCTCCAGGTCGTCGAAGTCCGCCGGGGAGAGGACGGCCTGGTAGGCTTCCGGCCGGGGTTCGGGCCAGGCCGGGGCCGGCCAGAGCACATTCAGGGCCTCGGGTTTCGGGATATACCGGGTCCGGCCCGGGATCACCAGCACGACGTCCGCGTTCCCTTCGTCCCTGTCCCAGTCCGCCACGGCGTGGATGCGCACCCGGTGGCCCCGGCGGCAAAGATCGGCGGCCAGGGCTTCGGCCCGCAGGGTCGAGGATGGCGGGTCCGCCCGTTTGTCCACGGTCGGAATCTTGATCGCGACGGACAGCGGCGAAGCGGATTCAAGACGGGCGGATTCGGGGAAGGCGTAGTTGAAATCATCCTGTTCAAGCCGGGTTCCCCATCGCGCGATGGTCCGGTCGGTGTTGGCCCGGCAGTGGTCCATGCGCCCCTCGGACTGGCTTTCGAGGTGCGTGACCACGCTGTCGGGGCGGTAGATCACCGCCTTTCCGGCTTCGCCGTAGCGTAGGCAGAGGTCCACGTCTTCATGGCCGTTGACGTAGCCTTCGTCAAACCCGCCGAGTTCGAGAAATTCGTTTGCCCGGACGGCCATGCACGCCCCGGTGACCATGGCGAAGGATCGCCGCTCACTGACCCGGGAATCGTCCGGGGAGACGCCGAGAAAGATGTGATAGGGAATGTTCCAGCGGTTGACGCACACCCCGGCATGCTGGACCCGGCCGTCCGGGTAGAGGAGCTTGCATCCCGCCACGCCGGTCTCGGGGTGGTCGGCGAGTTCGTCGAGCAGGGGGGGCAGCCAGTTGTCCCGGACCACGGTGTCGTTGTTCAAAAAGACGAGCACATCGCCGCGCGCCGCGCGGGCCCCCTGGTTGCACGCCTTGGCGAACCCCTCGTTTTGCCCGTTGCGCAGCGCGGTCACGCCAGGCGTTCCCGCCAATGATTCGAGAAAGCCGGTGGTCGCGTCGCCGGAGCCGTTGTCGATGAATACCACCTCGTGTCCGGCGAGCCCGGCTTCGCGGAGGGATCTCCAGCACCCCGCAGTCAGTTCGACGCGGTTGAACAGGGGGATGATGATACTGGCCGCCGGGCGGCGGGGAAGGGATGTGCTCATGGTTTTACTGATTATTCACCATGTGAATGATTTTGTAAAACAGGACCGCCGACCGCCGCCTCCTGGCCGTTCCGGGATTCCGCAAGCCATTTTCTGGCTTTCAGCGTCAGCTCCCGGGACGCTTCGAGCAGGGCGTTGAAGCGGTCCGGCTCGTGCAGGCCCTCGGCCCGCCCCTGATGGTCGCGCACGCTGTAGAGCGTCTTGGGAACGTGCATGAACCGCGCGCCGTTCATGGCGAACCTGAGGTAGCATTCATGGTCGTCCGCCTTGGATGTTTCATCGTAATAGCCGAACCGCTCGTGCAGTTCCCGGCGGTACAGGGTGGCGACCCCGCACAGGTACCAACGGCAGAAGCTGGCCTCGAAATCGTAGTCCGGGAGCCGGAATTCGCGAAGGATGCGCATGGCGTCGTCCACGATGAACATGTCGGCGTAGGCGAAGTCGGCCAGGCCTTCCGCCAGGGGGGCCGCCAGGGTGGAAAAGAGCTGAGGGTGGCAGATGTCGTCCGAGACCACGAAGGAGCAGTATTCGCCCCGGGCGGCGCGGAAGCCCCGGTTGTAGGTCGCGGTCGAACCGATATTCCGTTTGTTGCGCAGGAAGACGATGTCCCGTTTTTTCCCGTATCGGGGACATTCGGCGCGGATCAGCCGCCCGGTTTCGGCGTCCAGGTCCACGACATGGGATGTCTTGTCCGAGGCCACGCCCGCAAGCCACCGCTCGATGACCTCGGGGGACCCGTCGGTCGAGCAGTCGTCCACAATGATGATCTCCATGTTCCCGTAGTCCTGGAAGTAGACCGAATCCAGGCACGCCTCGATGTATCCGGCGTGGTTGTAGCTTGGAACGACGATGGAAATCTGATGCATGCTTCCGCCTCGGCAAAATCTGCTTGTTTATTGAGTGTGTGAATGGTCTGCAAAATGGGTGCCTGGGACGGGGGCGGACCGGGAGGCGGTGGCCGACATCCCTTCTCCCTGTCCTTCGGCCCGGGCGACGTCCTGTTTCTACCCGATTCTCCGCCGGTGATGCACGTTTTTTTTGGGCCGGGGGCCTCCCCTTCGGGGCCGTGCAAATCCGCGCCGAAAAGGGTATCGTCCGGCCATGCGTTTTGCCCATCCCGAACCCGCGCCCGCGTCCGCCCGCATCTGGCCGGTCTTCCTGCCCTTTGCCGGGTGCCCGCACCGTTGCGTATTTTGCGCCCAGGACAAGCAGACCGGGCGGGACGGCGCGGATCTGGCCGCAGTGCGACGGGAGTTGGAAAACGATCTGGAAGGCGCGCGAAGGCAGGGACGCGGTCCCTACGAACTGGCCTTTTACGGGGGCACGTTTACGGCCTTGCCCGCGCCGTGGCCCGAGACCTTTCTCGCCCTGGCCGCCCGTTTCCGCGCGGCGGGTTTGATCACCCGGGTGCGCTGCTCCACACGGCCGGACTGCGTGGCCCCGGACCTCCTGGCCCGCCTTTTGGACCAGGGGCTGGACATGGTCGAGCTGGGCATCCAATCTTTTGACGACACGGCCTTGCGCGCCTCGGGGCGGGGGTATGTGGGAGCGGCCGCCCTGGCTGCTTGCGACATGGTGCGCGCCGCCGGGCTCGCCCTGGGCGTCCAGCTTTTGCCCGGACTGCCCGGCGATCGGCCCGGCCTGTTTCAGCGGGATGTGCGCACGGCCGCCATGCTCGGACCCGAGACGGCCCGGCTCTACCCCTGCATGGTCGTCCGGGGCACGCCCCTGGCCGAGTTGTGGGAGCGGGGCGGGTATGTTCCGTGGAGCACGGACCGCGCCGTGCGTGAACTGGCCGAGGCTCTGCCCGTGCTCTGGACCCAGGGCGTCCGGGTCATCCGCCTGGGTCTGGCCCCGGAACCGACCTTGGACGACAACGTCCTGGCCGGGCTGCGCCATCCGGCCCTGGGACAGTCCGCCCGCGCCCGGGCCCTGTTGGAGGTTGTCCGGACCAAGGTCCGGGAACTGGGCGTCCCGCCCCGATCCCTGGCTGTGCCGCGCCGGTACTCGGGTGAATTCTACGGCCACATCCGGGAGCTGGCCGCTGATTATTTCGCGCTCGGCCTGCCCGAGGGCGCGGTTTCCTTCATCGACGGGCCGGAGTTTATTCTGGAGGGATGACCCCTTTCCGGATGCCTATTCTTTGCTTTACCCCGGCTGTAAAACATACTACGAAATATTCTCAGCCCGTGCGCGGGCACTTCACCGAAGACATCGAACCGAAAGAAGGGGAGGCGAATTAACCGAATGGTTGAACTCGTTCGCGCGGCCAGAGCCGCGACCATGGTACCTGGTGCGCCCGTCATCAACGATGCGGCCATCCTCGTCGATCAGGGAGTTATCAAGGAGGTCGGCACCTTCACCGCCCTTTCCGGAGCCCATTCCGGCCACATTCACGACCTTGGGGACATCCTCCTCTGCCCCGGCCTGGTCAATGCCCATTCCCATCTCGAATTGGCGCATCTCAAGGGCAAGTGCCCGTCCGGCCAGGGCTTCGTCGCCTGGGTGGAAGATCTGATGGGCCAGCCCATTTTCGACCTTGAACCGGACCAACTCGACAGCGCCGTGCGGGAACTTAAACAGACCGGCACCGTCATGGTCGGGGATATCGCCACCCGCTTCGCCAAGGAAATGGCCGGAATGCTCGAAGCATCCGGCCTTTTTTTCGCGGTCTTCTGCGAGGCCATCGGCGAGACCGTGCCCAAGAAGACCTTTATTCCGTCCGGCGAGTTCGAATCGGGCTTTATGTCCGTGGCCGGGCACGCCCTGTACACCACCCACCGGGACGTGCTCCGGGCGGCCAAGGCCGAGACCCGCGACAAGGGGTTGCCCTTTTCCCTGCACCTGGCCGAGCACGACGAAGAGGTGGCCATCATGATGTCCGCGCCGAGCCGGTTCCTGGATCTGCTCCAGGCGCGCGGACGGCTGCTCGATTTCGAGCCGCCGGGCAAGAGCCCGGTGCGGCAGGCCGCGGACCTGGGGTTGCTCGACGAGACCACCCTGGCCGTGCACTGCGTCAAGGTCGGGGACGACGACATCCAAACCGTGCGCGCCTCGGGGGCCACGGTCTGCCTGTGCCCGCGTTCCAACGAGTTTATCGGCGTGGGCCGCGCCCCGTGGGAAAAATGGTTCGCCTCGGGGACACCGCTCTGCCTGGGCACGGACTCCCTGGCCTCGAACACCGATCTCGACCTGTGGAACGAGGCCCTGTACCTCAAGGAAAATTTCAACGGCGAGCTGGCGCTCATGGACCTGCTCGCCATGGTGACCCGCAACCCGGCGCGCATCCTGGGCGCGGGTGAAATCCTCGGCACGCTGGAGCCGGGCAAGGCCGCGGCCTTCGCCCAGGTTCCCGAGTCCCTTCAAGCGCTATTTTAGGATGGCGGAGGCAGAAACGACATGAAATGGTTACACAAGGACCTGTTGGATGTGTCCCAGCTTTCTCCGGCGGAGGTCATGGCGATCTTCGAGACAGCGGGACGATTCCAGGAATTGCAGGAGCGGCCGGTCAAGAAAGTGCCGACCCTCAAAGGCCGCAGCGTGGTGCTGTTCTTCGCCGAGCCGAGCACGCGCACCAAGACGAGTTTCGACGTGGCCGGGAAACGGCTGTCCGCCGATACTTTTTCCCTGGCCAAGAGCTCGTCCAGCCTGACCAAGGGTGAATCCCTCAAGGACACCGCCCTGACTCTTCAGGCCATGGCACCGGACGCCATCGTCATTCGTCATTGGAGCTCCGGCGCGGCCCGGTTTCTGGCCGACAGGCTGGACTGTTCGGTCATCAATGCGGGCGACGGGCGCCACGCCCACCCCACTCAGGCCTTGCTCGACGCCTTCACCCTGTACCAGGAGTGGGGCGGGGTGGCCGGCAAGACCATCCTTATCCTCGGCGATATCGCCCATAGCCGCGTGGCCCGGTCCAACGTCATCCTGTTGACCCGGCTCGGGGCCAAGGTTCGCCTGTGCGGCCCGCGCACCCTGCTGCCTCCGGCGCTCAAGACCTGGCCGGTCACGGTCCACTCCGACCTGAACGAGGCGGTCAAGGGCGTGGACGCGGTCATGTGTCTGCGCCTCCAGCTCGAACGCCAGAAGGACGGGCTGCTGCCCGATCTGCGCGAATACTCCCGAACCTACGGCATGGGCATGAAGCAGGTGGATCTGGCCAACCCGGACGTGCGCATCCTTCACCCCGGCCCGCTCAACCGGGGCGTGGAGATCAGCTCCGAGCTGGCCGATGCCGACAACTCTCTGATCCTCGACCAGGTCGCCAGCGGCGTGGTCGTGCGCATGGCCCTGTTGTTCCTGTACATGACCAGGAAGGGAGAGGAATAGGGGAAGCCGCCTGCGGCGGCGAGGTCGGGTGACTTTGCCTCCGGCGGCCAAAGGGGCGGCCCCCCTTTGGAATCCCTGTGTCGCCTTCGGCGAAGTGGTTCATTTGAGAAGCGAGACCTTCGCGGACGACGAACTCCGCGAAGCGGCGATAAAAAGTTTTGGAGATTCTCAAGAACCTTTTGGAAAAGGTTCTTAAGCCCCCGGCGGGGCCGCCGGAGGCACACAAGGAGTACCATCATGGCCAAGATCGATTTGATAGTCAGGCGCGCCGGACTGGACGGAAGGGAAGTGGACGTGTTCGTGTCCGAGGGGAAGATCGTCGAGGTCACGGCCGCGACCGAATCGCCGGACGCGGGCGACGCCCTGGTGGAGGATGCCCGTGGGCTGACGCTCATGCCGTCCCTGACCGATGTACATGTACACTTGCGTGAGCCGGGTTTCGAATACAAGGAGGACATCGAGTCCGGGCTGCGGGCCGCGGCCCTGGGCGGGTTTTCGAACATCATGTGCATGGCCAACACCAATCCGGTCAACGACAACGGCTCGGTGACCGAATTCATGCTTGAAAAGGCCCGCCGGCACTGGCCCAACGGTCCGAGATTGTTCCCCATCGGCGCGCTGACCAAGGGGTTGCAGGGCAAGGAGCTGGCACCCATGGCCGAGCTGGCCCGGGCGGGGTGCGCGGCGTTCTCCAACGACGGCGTGCCGGTGGAGTCCACGAAGATTTTTCGCCTGGCCGTGGAATACGCCTCGGACTGGGACCGCGTGGTCATCGATCATTGCGAGGACCCGTATCTGGGCGTGGGCGCGGGCATCAACGAGGGCGAGGTGTCGAGCCGCCTCGGGCTGCCCGGCCAGCCCGACGTGGCCGAGGCGTTGCAGGTGGCCCGCGACGTTCTGCTGGCCGAGTACCTGGACCTGCCGATTCATCTGGCGCACATTTCCTGCCGCAAGTCCGTGGACCTCATCCGTTTCGCCAAGGCGCGCGGGGTGAAGATCACGGCCGAGACCACGCCGCATTACCTGACCATGACCGAGGCCGTTTTGGAAGCCGAAGGCACGGAATACGACACCGCGGCCAAGGTCAATCCACCACTTCGTCCCGAGGCGGACCGGCTGGCGGTGATCGAGGCCCTGAACGACGGGACCATTGACTGCCTGGCCACGGACCATGCGCCCCATGCGGGTCATGAGAAGGAAACCGAGTTCGACGTGGCTCCGTGCGGCATATCCGGTTTGGACACGGCCCTGTCTGTGACCTGGGGGCTGGTGCGCGACGGCGTGCTCTCCCGGGAGGCCTTCCTGCGCGCCTGGACCACGGCCCCATGCGGTATATTCAACCTGCCGGTGAATACCTTCGCGCCCGGCGATCCGGCGGACTTTTTCCTGTTCGACGAGGCCGAGGAATGGGTTGTCGGGCCTCGGACCCTGCAATCCAAGGGCAAAAATACGCCGCTCATGGGTTCCACGCTGAAAGGGCGGGTAAAAACCCATTTCATTGCGGGCAAAAAAATTGTATAATAGGGATTCCCGTCAGCCGACCATGGGCGCGGGAATCGCGTCGGGACGCATTCGTCCCCGGGGCGCAACCATGCAACGATTCAATAGTCGGGCCGTTCGTCACCGATCCATGCGGGCGGCCGAGAGAGGAGAGATATGAGTCAGCCTTTCAAAGATGCTGTCGGCTTTTGCAAAACCATCATGCGCAACGGGTTTGACGCCTACATCATCAACGTCCGGCTCCAGGCGCTCACCCTGGACGAAATAGGCAGCGAACAGGAACTGGACATCTGCACCGATGCCCCGTTCGACGAACTGAAGAAGTATTTCCCCAACATGGAGGAAGCCGGCGACAAGGGCACCCTCGGCACTCTGGCCGAAGGGGGGACGACCTACTTCTTCTATCCCGCCTGCACCGAAGAGTCCGCCTACACCGACGAGACGATCGCCACCATGACTCCCCGGCTGCTGAAGCGGCTGGAACGGCGTGGCGACATCCCGTTGTCGGCCGTCTGCCCGTTCATCCCCAAGGCCAAAGAGACTTACGCGGACTTCGCGGACTTCGCCGAGGGCCAGATCCGCTTCAAGGGCATTCCGGACCAGGCCCTGAAGAAGGATTATTCCCTGGCCTACCGGGCCATGCGCTTCGCCGCCAACTTCGACAAGGAGATCGAGGCCAACTCCTGGGCGGCCATCGTGCGCAGCTCCCGCCGCGTGCTCGATTACGTGCCCATGGCCGATTTCCTGGACGAGTGGCGCAAGGTCGAAGCCGAGGCCATGCACAAGTTTTTCAGCCTGCTCTTCGATTCCATGCTGCTGCACGGGCTCATTCCCGAGATCGCGGCCCTGTCCCGCGTCTCTCAGATCAAAAATCCCGAGGAAGGGACCGAGGAGACCGTCCTGGCGCACACCCTGGACGTCATGAAGGCCTACCCCGAGGAATTGCCCTACGACTGGTTCGGCACCGTGGCCTGCCTGTTCCACGACATCGGCAAGCTCTACACCGCCGAGTACTACGACGGCCGCTGGAATTTCCTTCAGCACCATCGCGTGGGCGCGAAGGTCGCCCGCAAGGTCCTGAAACGGCTTCGTTTCGAGGAGCAGGATATCGACCTGATCTGCGATCTCGTCCAGAACCACATGCGCCCGCACTTCATGCTCACCGACAAGGGCATCCGGCGTCTGCGCGCCCTGGACGAATACCCGCGCATCATGGAGATGGTCCGGGCCGACATCAAGGCCCGCAACGGTTCCTGGCGCGAGTTCAACCACAATCTCAAGATGGCCGAACGCGCCGACATACCGGACCTGGAGCTCGAACCGCTGCTCGACGGCAACCGGATCATGGAGCTGGCCAAGCTCAAGCCCGGTCCGGCCATCGGCAAGATTCGCGACCAGCTGCTTGAGGCTCAGGTCCGCGACGATGTCTCGACCATCGAAGAGGCCGAGGATTTCGTCCTCGATTACGTCGAAGAACACCGCCTGTACTAAAAGGCGACAGCACACTGAGAAAACGCCCGGTTCGGTATTCCGAACCGGGCGTTTTTGCCTGCCGGAAGACATGAAAAAAGCCGATTCGCGGGGGAATCGGCTGCGTCGGTTCGACCGGATGGGGCCTAGACCGTCATGCTCGTGAGCTGCGGGGAGGTGTCGCCCGGTACGGCCTGGTAGGCGTCGAGGGCCTGGTCCATGTTCGTCTTGGCGGGATCGAACTGTTCTTCGAGTTGGCTGGTCAGGTCCTGGAGCTGGGCGGTGTTGTCCAACTCGTTCTTGAGCTGGGCCAGGACGTCGTTGAGCGGAGCCAGGGGGTCGGCATCCTCCGAGCCCCGGGCAACCTGTGCGTAGAGCCCGGCGCTCGCGTTCTGGGTGGCCGAAGCGTTCCCGGAGGATTCGGCTACGTGGAAGATTTCGTTCTGGCCATTGTCGAAGAATTCGTTCAGGGCCGTGTTGATGCCCGAATTGAACTTCGTCATGGTCGCGTCGCCCGCGTTGGTGCCGAAGTTTCGGTCAATGAACTTGAGGGCGTTGAGCAATCCATCGCCCAAGGTGTCCTCGTTCACGCCCGAGGAGGTGCTCTGCACGATCATCCCGGCGGCCGCGGCGGCGGTCTCGTCGCCGAATCGTTCGCGCAGCCAGTCCATGGTCGAGGCCAGTTGGTCGCGCAGGGCCCCGGTGTCCTTGATCTCGCCGTTCTCATCCGTGATCTCGCTCATGCGGCGGGCGATCTCGTTGGCGAAGGTCTCGCCCAGCGTCTGGTCGCTGGCTGAGGATTTCCCGGCCTGTCCCGGCGCGTTGGCCAGGGCCGAGGCCGCCGGGGTCAGCCCGTCCTTGGCCGGGTTGGCCACCGCCACCTGGCCCAGGCGCAAACCCGGCGCCTTTTCCAGCAACGAAGACGCGGCTCCCCGGTCTTCGCCCTGGTCCCGCCGGGTCTTGAGCTGTTGCATGAACCCGTAGTTCATATGTGCGCCAGAGATGATCATGTTGCTCTTATCGGCGGTTGTGAATATTTCTTTATGTCCTTAAGCGAAAAAGATGAATCCGGCGTTGCTCGATTGGCAACGTGCGCTATGAAGCGGATTTAACCATTACGCCCATGGTCAGATTGGAGGCCTCGGCTTCCCTGCTTATGTTTTCGAGGAAGTTAGAGACCGACTGGTGGATGCTGAACGAGTGCAAGGTCAAGGCGGGCAAGCTGTATCTCGGCGCACACAAGGGGACGGCCCGGGTCAAACGGCAGGAGTTCAAAAGGAGCCCTTTGCCAACCCTTCCCGCGAAGCGGCCCCAAACGATTTAGGAAAGGAGAGAGGAAGGGGAAACGGGGGGCAAAAAAGCCCGGTACGGCGCGGGCCGTATCGGGCTTTCATTTTTACGTTGCGCGGCGGGCTATTCGGCGCCCACGTGCATCTTGAAGGCCTGGAGGGTGTTGACCATGAGTTGGGCGATGGTCATGGGGCCGACGCCGCCGGGAACCGGGGTGATGGCGTGGACCTTGTCCTTGAGCCCCTCGAAATCGCAGTCTCCGGCCAACCCCTCGTCCGTGCGGTTGATGCCCACATCCACCACCACCGCGCCTTCCTTGACCATGTCGGCCGTGACGAACTTGGGCTTGCCTATGGCCGCGAAGATGTAGTCCGCTTCCAGGCATTCCGCCTTGAGGTCCGGGGTGCGCGAGTGGCACAGGGTCACGGTGGCGTTGGCGCAGGGGCCGCTCTGGGCGAGCATCATGGCCAGGGGCTTGCCCACGATGTTGGACCGGCCGATGACCACGGCCTTCTTGCAGGCCGGGTCCAGGCCGTAGCGCTTGAGCAGGTTGATGACGCCCGCCGGAGTACACGGCTTGAAGCCGGGCAGGCCCAGCGACATCTTGCCCACGTTGACCGGGTGGAAGCCGTCCACATCCTTGTCCGGGTCGATCAGGTCGAGAATTTTCTGGGAGTCGAGCCCCTTGGGCAGGGGCAACTGGACCAGGATGCCGTCTACGGACACGTCGCGGTTGAGTTCGTGGATGAGTCCTTCCAGTTCAAGCTGGCTGGCGGTTTCGAGCCGGTGGGGGATGGAGCGGATGGAGCAGTCCTCGCAGGCGCGCTCCTTGTTGCGCACGTAGACCTGGCTGGCCGGGTCCTCGCCCACCAGCACCACGGCCAGTCCGGGCTTGCGTCCGTACTTGGCTTTGAGCTTGTCCACCTCTTCCCTGATTTCGGCGCGAATGGTCGCGGCCGTTTCCTTTCCGTCTAGCAGGATCATGTCTCACTCCGCGTTTGAAATATGGGGTTGCCGTACAAGTGCTGGCCGCTACGTAGAGAAAAAGGCGCCGGTTGGCAAGCCGGGGGCCGCTTGCCGGATTTTCGCCGCGCGCCGCGCCGGACGGCCGAAAGGAGAAGGGGAGGGCCGCGCTCGGCCCTCCCCCTTTCCGGTGTGTGCTATTCGTCGAAGAAGCTGCCCGCCAGGATGGGGCCGTAGTAGACGCCGTCCTCGTCGAGCTCCTCCTCGATGCGCAGGAGCTGGTTGTACTTTTCGAGCCTATCCGAGCGGCACAGGGAGCCGGTCTTGATCTGGCCCGCGTTCACGGCCACGGCCAGGTCGGCGATGAAGGTATCCCCGGTTTCGCCCGAGCGGTGGGAGACCACGTTGGTGTACCCGGCCGTCTTGGCCAGCTCGATGGTGTCCAGGGTTTCGGTTACCGTGCCTATCTGGTTCAGCTTGATCAGGATGGAGTTGCAGATGCCCCGATCAATGCCCTCGGCCAGGATGTCCGGGTTGGTCACGAAGATGTCGTCGCCCACCAACTGGATGCGGTCGCCCATCTTGTCGGTCATGACCTCCCAGCCGTCCCAGTCGCCCTCGGCCAGGCCGTCCTCGATGGAGATCAGCGGGAAGCGGGAGACCAGGTCGTCGTAGAAGTCGATGAGTTCGGCGGCGGTCAGGATCTTGTCCTCGCCCGCCAGCACGTACTTGCCGTCCTTGTAGAACTCGCTGGCCGCCGCGTCGATGGCCAGGCCCACGTCGCGGCCGGGCTCGTAGCCCGCGGCCTCGCAGGCGCGGATGATGTACTGGAACGCCTCGGCGTGGGATTTCAGGTTCGGGGCGAAGCCGCCCTCGTCGCCCACGGAGGTGACGTGCTTGTCCTTGGCCAGGATGGATTTCAGATTGTGGAAGATTTCCGCGCCCATGCGCAGTGCCTCGGCAAAGGTCTCGGCGCCCACGGGCATGATCATGAATTCCTGGATGTCCAGGTTGTTGGGCGCATGCTGGCCGCCGTTGATGATGTTCATCAGCGGCACGGGCAACAGTTTGGCGTTGGTCCCGCCCAGGTACTGGTACAGCGGCATGCCCATGAAGCTGGCCGCGGCCCTGGCTGCGGCCATGGACACGCCCAGGATGGCGTTGGCCCCCAGCCGGTCCTTGTTCTCGGTGCCGTCGAGGTCGATGAGCGTGTTGTCCAGGGTCACCTGGCGCACCGCGTCCATGCCGATGACCGCGCCCGCGATCTCGCCGCGTACGTTCTCCACGGCCTGGAGCACGCCCTTGCCGCCGTAACGCTCTTCCTTGTCGCGCAGCTCCAACGCCTCACGCGATCCGGTGGATGCGCCCGAGGGCACGGCCGCCCGACCGATGTCGCCGGATTCCAGAACCACTTCGCACTCCACTGTGGGGTTGCCGCGCGAGTCCAGGATCTCTCGCGCCCAGACGCCGGTGATGATGCTCATATCGATCTCCTTAAAATCAGGGTTGTACACGTTTCAAACAACGAAACCGGGCGGATTCTAGAGGATTTCCACCCAATGCTCAATTCCTTACTACGGATGCGCGAAAATGGGCAGTCCTTTTTAAAACGATGCGGCAAAGATATTCGTCCGGCGTCCGCCGGGGGCAGGCCTATCGCCTTTGGCCGAGCATGAAGATGCCGAAGGTGGCGAAGAGGTTGGGCAGGAAGGTGATGACCTTGCCCTGTTCGTCGTGGTGGTGGGTGGAAATGGCCATCTCCTTGACGATGGGCACGCCGAGGTGTTTGCAGAAACGGCGGAAGTCGATGATGGGAATGACCCGGATGTTGGGGGTGTTGTACCACTCGTAGGGGAGCTCCTTGGACATGGGCGCGCGTCCGGTGAAGAGCATCTGGAGCCGGTTTCTGTAGTGGGTGAAATTGGGGAAGGAAACGATGCCGAGCCGTCCCACGCGGAGCATTTCGCGGATAAGGGTTTCGGGGTCCAGGACCTGCATGAGGGCCTGGGAGAGGATGACGTAGTCGAAGGCGTTGTCCGGATAGTCCTCGATTTCCTCGTAGATGTCGCCGTGGATGACGGAGAGGCCCTTGGCGATGGCCCGGCCCGCGGCCTCTTCGTCGATCTCGACGCCGGTGCCGATGATGGATTTTTCTTTGGTCAGGTGGGCCAGGAGCGAGCCGGTGCGGCAGCCGAGGTCGAGGACGCGGCTGCCGGGTTCGATCCAGGAGGCGAGGACTTGGAGGTCGAATCTCATTGGGCGGCTCCGATGCGGCAGTGTTGGCAGACCTTGTTGAGGAAGCCGGAGAGCAGGTCGCAGAGGCGGGTGTTGGGCAACAGGAAGGCGTCGTGTCCCCAGGGGGCCTCGATTTCACAGAAAGAGACGTCCAGGCTGTTCTTTTTCATGGCCTTGACCATGGTCTTGGACTGGTAGGTGGGGTAGAGCCAGTCCGAGGTGAAGGATACGACCAGATAGCGGCAGGAGGCGCGGGAGAACGCGGCCACCAGGGAGCCGTCGCCGTAGTGGTTTTCGAGATTGAAATAGTCGGCTGCCTTGGTCAGGTAGAGGAAGGAGTTGGCGTCGAAACGGTCCACGAACTTGTTGCCCTGGTAGCGCAGGTAGGACTCCACCTGGAAGTCGGCCTCGAAGTCGAAGGAGAGTTCCACGCGGTCCTGGAGGCGGCGGTCGAACTTGTGGCGCATGGATTCGTCGGACAGATAGGTGATGTGCCCGACCATGCGGGCCACGGCCAGGCCGTGCTCGGGCTTGTCCGCGTCGTAGTAGTCGCCCCGGTTCCAGTTGGGGTCGGCCATGATCGCCTGGCGGGCGACCTCGTTGAAGGCGATGGCCTGGGCCGAGTGCTTGACGGTGGTGGCCAGGGGAATGGCGGCGTGGACGCGGTCGGGGTAGCGCACGGACCATTCCAGGACCTGCATCCCGCCCACGGACCCGCCGATCACGGCCAGCAGGGTGTCGATGCCGAGGGAGTCCACGAGGCGGCGCTGGGCGCGGACCATGTCGCCGATGGTCACCACCGGAAAGGCGGCACCGTAGGGGCGTCCGGTCTCGGGGTTCTCGGAGGCGGGGCCGGTGGAGCCCATGCAGCCGCCGATGACATTGGAGCAGATGACGAAATACTTGTCCGTGTCGATGGGCTTGCCGGGGCCGACCATGAGGTCCCACCAGCCGGGTTTGGGCTCGTCCTCGGCGTAGAACCCGGCCACGTGCGAGTCCCCGGTCAAGGCGTGGCAGACCAGGATGGCGTTGGTTCTGTCCGCGTTGAGGGTGCCACAGGTCTCGTAGGCCAGGGTGACGGGCCCGAGCCTGCGCCCGGATTCGAGTTCCATGGGCTCGTCCGCGCCGAAGGTGAAAAATTTCTTCTCCACCAGCCCCACGGACTCGCCGGTCTCGATCTGGTCGATATATTCACTCATGCCGGAGAAAATAAGGCAGGCGGAGGCCGCGGTCAATGGCGCACCCATTGCGATGCGTGATGGACGCCATGGCGCGGTCGCGGGCCTAGAACTGTCCGTTCATGCTGGTCAGGCAGCGCAGCAGGGCCTCGCGGTCCTCGGGCGGGCAGGCCGAGACCAGGTCCTCGGTCAGGCGCAGGTGCAACCGGTCGTGCTCCTCGAAGAGCTCACGCCCCGCGTCGCTCAGCTCCACGTTGATGGACCGCCGGTCCGTGTCGTGGGGCACGCGGCGGACGCAGCCCTTGTCCTCCAGGCGGTCCACCAGCACGGTCAGAGTGCCGGTGGTGATGCCCATGGCCTCGGCCAATTCCTTCATGCGCATGGAACCCCGGATGCCGAGCACCTCCAGGGTGTGCATCTGCGGCAGGGTCATGCCCTTTTCGCGGACCACGTCGTGCTCCCAGGACGAGAGCTTCTCGAAAAACTCCACGATGGCGTGGTTGATTTTGCCTACCATGACATCCTCCTTCCCTCTAAACGGATGTATACAGGCTGTAGGCCCCGAAGGCTATGGTCATGACCCCGGCGGCGCGCATGACCACGGGTTCGATCCAGTCGCTGGTCAAGGTGCGCATGAGCCCGGCGGCCTTGTAGATGGCGAAGATGACCGCGGCGAGCGTCAGCCCGGTGGACACGGCGTAGACCCCGAAGACCGCCGTGCCCTTGAACACGCTGCCCGAGTCGAGGGCATAGGTGTACATGAGCGCCACCGTGGGGCAGGGCACGATCATGTTCACGAACCCGATGGCGAACAGCCCCCAGACGGTTATGGACCGGGTGGCCGTCCTGCGGTCAAAGACCGGGCAGGCGGCGCCGTGATGGTGGGCGTGGTCCGGGTGGTGATGATCGTGATCATGGCCATGTCCGTGGTGATCATCGTGGTCGTGCGCATGATCGTGGTCGTGGTCGTGATCATGACTGTGCAGCAGATGCGGGCGGACGATCAGGATCAAGCCCAGGACGAGCAGCACCGCGAAGGTCGCCCAGTCCACGTACCAGGTGAAGGATTCGGGGATGGCCAGGGAGATCGAGCCGAGGGTCAGGCCGATGAGCAGGCAGGCCAGGGTGGTCCCGGCGACGAACGACAGGGTCAGGGCCAGGACACGCGTTCCGCGCTTCTCGCCGTAGACGAAGGGGGCCAGGACCAGCCAGGAGTGGCCGCAGGGATTGACCCCGTGCACCAGCCCGAGCAGGGCACTCGACTGTAGCGCCACCCAGAATATGGAATCGAATTGCATAGTCCGTCCGTGTTGTTTGAAAGTTGTATTGTTTGGCTGTCAAACTTTCTACGGACGATGTAGTTTGATTGTCAAGCTAAAATAGAGGACCTCGGCAACGGACTTGAATACAAGGGCAAATGGCTCCCGTCTCGCCGCCCTTGTCGGGTAAGCTGAAAAGCCGCGCCGTAGGCGCAAAAGGGGGATGCAAGGGCGCGAGTCCTTGCCCGCCGCAGAGCGGCTTCAACGTCTGATTTCCCTTTTCGGAGCGTCACGGAGACAGGCCCCGAATTCATTCCTCGGAGAGTGTCTCGCCGCCCGCGAGTTTCCAGGCGGACATGCCCCAGGTGAGGTTCTTGACGTCGCCGAAACCATTGCGTTGCAGTTGCTGTACGGCCGGGGGGGAGCGGTGGCCGGTCATGCAGACCACGACCACGGGCTGTTCCCGGTTATCCAGGGTGGCGGTCAGGTCCTCGTCGGTGAACGGATAGGGCAGGTTGATGGCGTCGGGGATGTGGAAGAGCCGGTATTCCGCCGGGGTACGCACATCCAGCACGGTGGGAGGCGTCTCCCGGCGCAGGGCGCGGCGCAGCCCCCAGGGGGACAGCGGGCGCACGCCCTTGAGCAGCCACCAGGCCGCGTCCCACAGGACCAGGACGGCGAGGACGGCCAGGGCGGCGATCAATATGCGCATGGGTTATTCCTCCTGCCCGGCGGGATCTTGGCCGGGGTTGTCGATCGTATTCCCGCTCACGGTCACGGCCAGGGCGGAGCCGGGCTTGAGGAGCACGTCCCGTTGCGGGAACGGGAACTCGATGCCGTTTTCGTGGAAGGAATTCCAGATGCGCAAAAGGATTTCGCTCTTGATGTTGGACACGCCGTCATTGGCGTCCGCGATCCAGGCGCGCAACTCCAGATTGACCGAGCTGTCGCCGAACTCCATGAGCAGGGCGCGCGGCTCGGGCGAGGTCAGGATGCGGGAAAGCCCCCGGGTGGACGCCTCCATGAGGCGCATGGCCTTGTCCACGTCCGAGTCGTAGGCGATGCCCACCGGGATGCGCAGGCGCACGTCCGTGTCCGAGTAGGTCCAGTTGATGACCTCATTGGTCACGAAGTGCTCGTTGGGGATGAGATATTCCTTGCCGTCGCGGGTCTTGACCGAGGAGAACCGGCCGTAGACCCCGCCGACCACGCCGAACACCCCGCCCACCTCGATGGTGTCGCCCGGCTTGATGGACCGGTCCATGAGCAGGATGACCCCGGCCACATAGTTGGAAATGATCGTCTGCAACCCGAAGCCGATGCCCACGCCGAGGGCGCTGGAGAAGATGGCCAGGCTGGTCAGGTTGATGCCCACCCCGGACAGGGCCAGCAGGATGGCCATGGTGAACAGCACGACCTTGACCGTCTTGCCGAGCAGGACCTTCACCGAGGGCGAGACCTCGCGCATGGCGGCGATGCGCCCGGCGGCGAAGCCGGAGAGCATGGCGGCGGCCTGGAGCAGGATCACGGCCAGGATCAGGCCCTTGAGCGCGCCCAGGGCGGTGAACGTGCTGTTGCCCATGGTGAAGGACATCCTTTCCAGGAAGTTGGTCAGGGGCGTGAGCAGACCGAGAATCTGGAGGGAGACGAAGACCCAGACCACGGTGGCCGTGCTTCGCGCCAGGACTTTGTTGGGCATGATGTAGGACAGTAGGCGCAGGGCGATTCCGGCCACGGTCAACTGGCTGACGGCGTCCAGGACCCAGGGCGAGTAGCCCATGGACTCGAAGACCGCGCCGCAGGCCTGGGCCAGGCCGATGAACAGGATCAGCCCGCCCGTGCCGCACAGTCCGGTGATCGCGGCGCGGCCTACCGCGCTGCGCACCTGGGCGTCACGCCAGCGGGCCAGCCTCGGCCGGATGAGCCGCCACAGGGCCAGGGCCGCGAGCAGCGCCAGCAGGGCCGCCGCCCATTGGGCCGCGGTCCGCCACGTCAGGACATGCGAGTTCAGCCATCCCTCAAGGAATTGAAGAATCTCCGTGATCTTGGCCAGTGCCGGTTCGAGTTGTTCCTGCATACGGCGCTCCTGTCCCGGACGTATCAGCCCCGGACCGCCAGATCAACCACCGTGGCCGCAAACAGGACCACGGCGATGACGCCGTTCATGGTGAAGAAGGCCACGTTCACCCGGCTCATGTCGTCCGGTTTGACCAGCAGGTGCTCGGCCATGAGGATTACGGCTATGAGGCCCGCCACCGTGAAATAGACACCGCCGAGGTTTGCGGCCCAGCCGGCCAGCAGGAAGAAGGCGGCGGCCACCGCGTGGCTCAGGCTGGAGATGGTGAGTGCCGCCGGGATGCCCAGCCGTGCCGGGATGGAATAGAGCCCGCGTTCGCGGTCGAAGTCCGCGTCTTGGCTGGCATAGAGCAGGTCGAACCCGGCCACCCACAGGGTGACGCCGCAGAACAGCATGACCGAGGGCAGGGAAATGGCGGGGTCCACGCAGATCCAGCCTGCCACCGGGGCCAGCCCCAGGACCGAGCCGAGCATGTAGTGGCACCAGGGCGTGAACCGCTTGCAGAAGCTGTAGGAGGCGGCCATGGCCAGGGCCACGGGCGAAAGCAGCAGGCACAGCGGGTTCATCAGTGCGCAGGCGGCCACGAAGACCACGGCCATCCCCACGATGAAGGCCAGGGTGAATCGGGTGGACAGCTCGCCCGTGACCAGGGCGCGCTGTTGGGTGCGCGGGTTTTCGCGGTCGATGTCCAGGTCGGCGTAGCGGTTGAAGGCCATGGCGAAGGAACGCACGGCGACCATGGCCACGGTCAGCACGATCATGTTGTACAGCCCGGGCCACCCCCGGGCGGCCAGAAACGCACCCATGTAGGCGAAGGGCAGGGCGAAGACCGAATGTTCGATCTTGATCATCCGGCATACGGTGGCCAGATCCTTGGTAATGCTCATTGTTCTCTCTCGATTAGTATTTGTTGACCAGCACGGCCCCGGCCAGGAGCAGGCACACCCCCGCGATGCGGGGCCAGGACACCGTATGCACTTGATAACTGACCAGGCCGTAGTGGTCCAGCACCAGGGCGGCCATGAGTTGGCCCGCCAACAGCCAGGCCATCATGGTCGTGGCTCCGAGCTGCCCCGCCAGGACGATGGTCGCCAGGACGAAAAAGGCCCCCAGCGCTCCGCCGGTCCAGGCCCAGCCCGGGGCCGTGGAGGCCATGCCGAGCGAGGGCGCGGGCGTGCGCGTGACCAGCAGGTAGGTCAGCAGGGCCAGGGTGCCCACACCGAAGGAGACCGCCGCCGCCCAGACCGGGTCGCCCAGCGACCCGCGCAACCGCAGGTTGATCCCGGCCTGAACCGGCATCAGCGCACCGGCCACCAGGGCGAACAAAACATATATCCACTTCATCGGCTTGCCGCTCCTTATGTCTAGAGTTTTTCAAGAGATGTGCGGAAGGGACCGCGCACCCGTCCGCAATGGTATCGGCCTTTGCCCGTGGAGTCCACGATTTCACATCTTTGGATTGCACGTAAATGTCGAAAGCCCGTCACCAAAGCGCCACCCATGGAAACGGCGAAGGGACTAGGAAGGAGCAACTCACACTCCAACCGGACGGAGGAATCATGACCAGGAATCAGCTCAGGGACATCAGATCCCACCTCATGCAGGGACTGCACGCCATGAACGGCCAACTGACCAGCGGCGTCATCGCCCTTGAAAACTGCCCCGACGACACCGACTTCGCCGCCCAGCTCGCGCAGCACGGCCTGTCCGTGGCCATGCAGCGCCGCCGCGTGGCCCGCATCCGCGAATTCGAGGCCGCCCTCAAGCGGCTGTCCCACACCGATTACGGCGTTTGCGAGGAATGCGGCGAGGAAATCGGCGTGGCCCGGCTCAAGGCCAACCCTTCGGCCCGCCTGTGCGTGCACTGCCAGGCCGCCGAGGAAGAGGGCGTCCAGAACCACGCCCGCCGTTGCGCCTAGGCCGCCGAACGCTTTACCAGGCGGCCCCGGGCCGCAACGGAGACTCCCATGGCTGACCCTCTCTTCAAGGTGGACATGCACGTCCATTCACGGTTCTCCACGCGCCCGTCGCAGTGGATCCTGCAGAAGATCGGCTGCCCCGAAAGCTTCACCGAGCCGCGCCGCCTCTACGACATCGCGCTCAAGCGGGGCATGGACATGGTCACCATCACCGACCACAACACCATCGCCGGGGCCCTGGAAATCGCCCACCTGCCGAACACCTTCGTCAGCGAAGAGATCACCACCTACTTTCCCGAGGACCGCTGCAAGCTCCATGTGCTCGCCTACGACATCACCGAGGCCCAGCACGAGGACATCCAGCGCTGCCGGGACAACGTCTTCGACCTCGTGCCCTATCTCCGCGAACAGCGCATTACCCACGTCCTGGCCCACCCGCTCTTCGCGGTCAACGACCGTCTGACCCCGGCCCATTTCGAGCAGGCCCTGCTTCTGTTTAACACGCTGGAGGAAAACGGCACCCGCGATGCCCGCCAGAACAAGACCCTGCGCGACATCGTCGCCCGGCTGACGCCGCTCGACATCGACAGGCTGGCCAACACCCACGGCATTGAACCCTACGGCGACGAACCGTGGGAAAAGGGCATCACCGGCGGGTCCGACGACCATTCCTCCCTGAACATCGCCCGCATGCACACCGTGTTTCCGGGTCGTCCCTCCCTGCAAAACATCCTGGCCGCCCTGGCCGGGCGCACGGCCAGACCCGCCGGGGTTCCGGCCACGCCCCGGACCATGGCCCACAACCTCTACGGCATCGCCTACCAGTTCTACCGCTCCCGCGCGGGCTCCCTGTCCCCTGAAGTCTCCGAGCACATTTGCTTTCGCTTCATCAAATCCGCCCTCAATCCCGGGGCCGAGCCCAAACCGTCGCTCTCCTCCCTGCTGCAACGCATCATCGGCCGGGGAAAGGCGACCCTGCACCGCGAATACGGTCCGTCCGACTCGGTCCAGGACATGCTTCTCAAGGAGGCCGCCGACATCATCGCCCACGATCCGACCCTCATGCGCATCGCGCGCGGCCAGGTGGACGACGTGGTCGTCTTGGAACGCGAGTGGGCCCGCTTCGTCTCCCTGGCCGCCAACCGTGTCCTCGCCCAGTTCGCGGACCGGACCCTTCACTCCGTGCTCGGGGCCAACCTGTTCGACGTCTTTCATTCCATCGGCTCCGCGGGCTCCCTCTACGCCCTGCTCGCTCCCTACTTCGTGGGCTACGATCTCTTTTCCACCGAACGGGCTTTTTCCAACGCCTGCCTCGACCGCTTCCGCAAAAAGAACGCCCGGACCAGCGACGACCTCAAGATCGCGCACTTCACCGACACCTTCGACGAGATCAACGGCGTGGCCCGGACCATCCGTCAACAGCTCGAAATGGTCGCCCGGCACGGCAAGGACATGACCGTCATCACCTGCGGGGCCAGGGCCGACGTGCCCGGTGCGGTCTCCTTCGAGCCCGTGGGCCGTTTCGACATCCCGGAATATCCCGAACTCTCCCTGGCCTACCCGCCGTTTCTCGATATGCTCACCCATTGCTTCGAGCAGGAATACGACTGCATCCTGGCCGCTACTCCCGGGCCTGTCGGGCTCGCCGCCCTGGCCATCGCCAAGATCCTGAAACTTCCCTTTCACGGCACCTACCACACCGCCTTCCCCGAATACGTCGGCAGCTTCACCGAGGACGCGGGCCTGGAAGACGGCTGCTGGCGCTACATGTCCTGGTTCTACAATCAGATGCAGGTCATCTACGCGCCCTCGGAGGCCACCCGGTTCGAGCTCGTCGAACGGGGCATCGACCCCGGCAAGATCGTCACCTACCCGCGCGGCGTGGACACCGAACGGTTCCACCCCGCCAAGCGCAACGGCTTCTTCAACAAGTTCGACGTCGGCGGTGGCGTCAAGCTCCTCTACGTCGGACGCGTGTCCAGGGAAAAAGGCCTCGATACCCTCACCGAAGCCTTCCGCAAGGTCGCCCGCATGCGCGACGCCATCCAACTCGTCGTGGTCGGCGACGGTCCCTATCTTCCGGAAATGCAGCGCGCTTTGCGCACCGCCCCCGTCATCTTCACCGGCGTGCTCAAGGGCGAAGCCCTGGCCCAGGCCTATGCCAGCGCCGATCTCTTCGTCTTTCCCTCGGCCACCGACACCTTCGGCAACGTGGTCCTCGAAGCCCAGGCTTCGGGACTGCCCGTGATCGTCACCGACAAGGGCGGGCCCGCCGAGAACATCCTGCCCAACGAAACCGGCCTCATCGTCCCGGCGAACGATCCCGATTCCCTGCTTCGCGCCATCCTGCATATGGTCGATGCCCCCGAACGCATCGCCTACATGCGCCGCAAGGCCCGCTCCCACGTGGAAAACCGCACCTTTGACGCCACCTTTCTGAAAACCTGGGAAATCTTCGGCGACCACGTGGCTGCTTGAACGTCCTTGGCGATTAGAAACGCAGCCCGCGCTGCCCCAGACCCCGCCAGGGGAGCGTTTGAAAAGGGAACTAGCTCCTTAATTCCCTGGGAAAAATCAGGCGTTGAAAGCCGCTTCGCGGCGAAGGTCAAAATGATTTCGCCTCCGGCGGGCCAGGACTCGCGCCCTTGCCTCCCGTTTTTGCGCCTCCGGCGCGGGCTTGCGGGCGCGGGGAGTAAGGACCGGGGGGCGTGGGAAAAAACAAAACCCGCGGTTTCGAATAAAAAAAGCGGCATGCTTCCTTACGCAAGGAAGCTCGCCGTTTCGTTTGTTTTCCCGTTAAAAATAGCTCACCGGCCCTTCGCCGACCGCCTTTCGCGAAGCGACACAAAAAGTTTTGGAGAGTCCAGAGAACCTTTTCAAAAGGTTCTCTGGCGGGTCCGGGGCAGCGCCCCGGCCGCCGGAGGCGTTCCCTGTCCGTCGGCTACTCGCCGCAGGGCACGCCGTGGGATTTGTAGATTTCGCCCAATTCTCGGATGAGTTTCTTGTTGTTGAAGACTTGGTGCGCCCGTTCCACGGCGGCGGGGATGAGGGTGCGCCGCAGGGCGTCGTCGGTCACGGCGCGGTGGATGATCTCGGCCAGCCCTTCGGGGTCGTTGGACGGGCAGAGCAGCCCGGTCCGTTCGTGGGTGACGAGTTCGGGCACGCCGGAGACATCGGTGGCCGCCACGGGCACGCCGGTGGCCATGGCTTCGGCGACCACGTTGGGGATGCCGTCGCGGTCCCCGTCCTTGGCCTCGCGGCAGCCCAGGGTGAAGCAGTCGGTGTCGCCCAGGAGCTTGATGACCTCGTCGTGGGTGATGGTCCCGGTCAGGGTGGTCACGTCGTCCAGGCCGAGGGAGTGGACGAGGTGTTTGATTTTGCGGTTGAATTTGGCCTTACCCTCGCCGACCAGGGTGTAGCGGAAGTCGAGCCCCCGGGCACGCAACCGGGCCAGGGCTTCGAGCACGGTGTCGAGGCCCTTTTTTTCTACGAACCGGGCCACGGTGAGGATGTGATAGGGCGGCTTCGCTTCGGGCGGGCGGCCGTTGGGGGAGAAAAGGTCGAGATTGATGCCGTGGTAGACGCAGTGGATGGGTTTGCCGTCCGCCACGTGTTCGCGGAGGTATTTTTCGTTGTAGCGGGTACAGGTGACCACGAACTTGGCGCGTTGGACCTTGTCCGCGATGCGGCGCGGGTCCTGGGTGTAGATGTCTTTGGCGTGGGCGGTGAAGGAAAAGGGGACGCCGGCCAGGAAGGCTGCGTACATGGTCACTGTCGTCGGGGTATGGGCGAAGTGCCCGTGCAGATGGCCGAGGTCCACGCCGTCGTCGAGCATGGATTTCTGCACGATGTAGCCCGCCTGGAGCATGTGCTTGACCCAGGTGTGCTTCTTGGGAGCCAGGCGGAAGCGCTTTTTCATGATCTTGAGGCAATCCAGGTAGCGGCCGGGCATGCGCAGGAAGAGGCGGGCGTTGTGGTAGAGCAGCCGGGGCAGCCCCCAGATCATGGACTCGGGCAGGTAGGTGACCCGGGCCTTGATCCGCTTGATGGACTCATGGGAGAAATTCTCGCGCGGGGCGCGCATGGAATAGATGTGGATCTTGAAGCCCATCTCTTCGAGCAGACGGATCTCGTTGGAGATGAAAGTCTCGGAAATGCGCGGATATCCCTTGAGCACCATGCCCAGGGTTTTTTGTTTGGACGGGGCGGACATCAGCAGTTTTCGCGGAAGAATTGGAGACGTTCGCGCATGACGTCGAG
The DNA here is from genome assembly GCF_017351175.1 of Desulfovibrio sp. Huiquan2017. NCBI lineage: Bacteria > Pseudomonadati > Thermodesulfobacteriota > Desulfovibrionia > Desulfovibrionales > Desulfovibrionaceae > Desulfovibrio > Desulfovibrio sp. Huiquan2017. The sequence continues at coordinate 38,951 of NZ_JAFMPN010000017.1, forward strand.
CCCGGTCATGGCGAAAGTGTCCAGGGCCGTAGTGTAGGGCGAGGGATCGTCGAGCAGGGCGTTGATCTTTTCGCGCATGGTTTCGGGCGAGATCTCGTCCCAAGGGATGTACTCGCACAATCCCCGTTCCTTGAAGACCCTGGCGCGGATGAGCTGTTCCTGGCGCGGGTTGTCGCGCGGGATGATCAGGGAGGGCTTTTTCAGGGAGAGTATTTCGCACATGGTGTTGTAGCCGCCCATGGAGACCACGAGGTCGGATTTGGCCATGCGTTTTTCCATGTTGCGCACGAAGGGCTTGATCTGGACCTTGAGGGCGCGGGCACGGTCGGCCAGTTCGTCGAGGCGTTCCAGCGAGAGGAACGGACCGGTGATCATCAGGGTCTTGAAATCCACGGTGCCGTTGGTCTCGAGCATCTTGAGATAGGTGTCGAGGACCACGTAGCCGTCGCCGCCGCCGCCGATGGTGACGATGACCTGCTTGTGCTTGCGCTTGGTCTTGCGGGTGCGCGGGATGAAGCGCGGAATGTAGCCGGTGAACACGGTCTTGGCCGCGATGTCGTCCGGGAAGGCGTATTCGGTAATGGGGTCGTACATGGTCTTGGAGCCGTAGACCCAGATTTCGGAGTAGAGGTCGCGCAGGACCTCGGGAAATTTCTTGCGTTTCCAGTCGTTGCGGGTGGACTCCGCGTCGTCGAGGATGTCGCGTAGCCCCAGGACCACGCGGGAGCAGGGCAGGTGTTTGCGCATCCACTTGAGGGTCGGCAGGACCTCGCTCTTGAGGCCGGTGGGCACTTTGTCCACGATGAGCAGGTCGGGCTTGAAGCTCTTGGCCGTGGCGGAGATGATCTGGGTGCGGATGGAAATGGCGATTTTGGGATCGACTTTGATGGAGTGCGGCACATAGACCACGTTGGTCTTCTTGATCATGCCGGGGATGCGCACGAAGTCGATGCCTCGCGGCATGGTGTACCGGCCGACGATGGGTGAGCCGGTGACGATGAGGATGTTGACCTCCGGCCCCACCAGGTTCCTGGCGATGGCCATCGTGCGGCGAATGTGTCCCAGACCATAGGTGTCGTGGGAATACATCAGGATGTTGTACGCTTTCGATTCCATCAAGTTTCCGCGTGTCACAAAAAGAGCCGGACAGTCCATCTACTCCGGCTCGTGCTTACAATATAGGCTTGTGGGGGTTCTGTCCAGAACCGGCGGGGGACAATGTGGAATTTATCCGCGCATTACCGGGGAACGGCGTCGCCGTTGACATCCAGGCAGATGCCGGGATCGAAATCCGGGGCGCCGGTCCGGGCGCCGTCGAGGTTTGCGGCATAGAGTTCGTTGTCCGGCCGCGTCGCCAGGGCGCGCTCGAAACGGCGTACGGCTTCATCCGCATCGCCGCGCCGCCAGGCCAGCACGCCGAGATTGTTCTCACCGCAGGGGTGTCCGGGCGAAGCGGCCATGGCTCGTTCGAAGGCCGAGAGTGAGGCCCCGTTTTCAGCCACCACCGCGAACTGGACGCCCTCCACCAGGGCGGCCTGGGCGTCGGTCAGCCGCACGTGGTCCAGCCCTCGGCAGGGGCAGCGGCTCTTGGTGCAGGGGGGGTGTCCCTCGTACAGGCGGACCTCTTGCATGACGTTGCCGAGCACGGTCTTGTCGCCGGGACAGCGGAAGATCGTGCCGTCGGGCTCCATGCGCAGCAGGGTGCGGCCCGCGGAGCAGGGCAGTCCCTTGAAGTTGAAAGCCACCTTCCGGCCCTGTTCCGGGTGGTCGGCGAAGATCGCCCGTGCGCGGTCGCCATAGGCCTCGGGATAACGCCGTCCTTCGAATTCACCCCGGAAAGGCCGCGGGGTGATGGTGATGCCGTGCCCGGCGAAGAAGGCCACGTCGTCGTGGAAGCGCGCCTCCAGCGTGGGGTGGACCACGTAGTTGACGATGATCTCGAATCCCTTGTCCATGAGCAGGCGGGCGTTGGCGATGAAGGCGTCCACGCCTTTGACCCGTTCGCGTTCCTCGATGTGCAGCGCCACGTAGAGATTATGGACCCGGGCCGGATCAATGCGTTCGGCGAACTCGCGGATCTTCGAGGATGCGGACAGGTTGGTGTCGATGCCGATGACGTGGCTCTCGGTCAGGGTTGCGCAGATATCGACGATGCCCGGATAGATGAACGGTTCGCCGCCGGTCAGGCCGACTTTCCAGGTCTCGCCCGTGCTGTCGAGGAAGGCCTTGATGCGGGTCGCCTCCAGGGTCTCGGTCACGGCGCTGTTGTCGTGGGGAAAGTAGCAGTATTCACAACGGAAATTACATTTCCGCGTCATATTCCAGATCAGGATGTTGCCGGGGACGTTCATGCTGGTGTGGCCTCCGTGCATGGTCCTGCCACATTGTCCATGAAAATGCCAGTGGCGGCAGTGGCTTTTATTGCCAAGCTTTGTTACTATCTGCGTCCCATGACTGCTCACGCCATGAATAATTTACTGCGCGAACTGGACGCCTGGAAGGACGCGGACGCCACCGCCGAATTCTGGTGGCGCGACGACGACGCGGCCGAACCGGCCGTGGAACTCGACCGGCTCATTCGGTTGAGCGACGGCTTTGTCGTGCCGTGCGGCCTGGCCACGGTCCCGGCCAAGGCGGGCGAACCGCTGCGCAAAACCTTGTCCCACGCCCACCACGTCTGGGTGCTCCAGCACGGCTACGCCCACAAGAACCACGCTCCGTCGGGCGCCGGGGCCTGGGAATTGGGCAATCACCGACCCAAGTCCGTGGTCCTGGACGAACTCCGGCAGGGCATGGGCAAGCTGGTCCAGTTGTTCAAGGGCCGGTTCGTGCCCGTCCTGGTGCCGCCGTGGAACCGCATCGACCCGGAGCTTCTGGCCTATCTTCCGGTCATGGGCTACCGGGGATTGTCCGGCAGCTACAAGAAGCACCGTCCCGCACCGCCCGCCGACCTGCGCGTGGCCGACGCCCACTGCGACGTGCTCTACTGGAAGGACAAACCCCATGTGCGTTTCGCCGGTACGGAAAAGTGCCTGAACCTGCTCACGGATCACCTGCGCGACAAGCGCACGGGCGAGGCCCGCGCCGATGAGCCCACCTGCCTGCTGACCCACCATCTGGCCATGGACGCCGAGGCCTGGGCCTTCGTGGAGGCGCTTTTCGCGGCGACCACGGCCCATCCTGCGGCGGTATGGGTTTCCCCGGCCTCTATCTGGCCCGCCAAGGGCTGATTCCCGGCCGAAAAATACCCGTTTCGAACAGTTGACACCTGTCAGGTAGGTTTCTGCTTGCACACAACCGACGAACGATCTACCGTCCCTTTCGAACCATTTCCCAGAGGATTGCCATGACCGCCACACTGCGCCGAATGAAGCCTGCGGACATCGAGGCCGTCTGTTCGCTTCTGCACGAGAATATGAATCCGAATTTCACCGCGAAGCGTTGGAAGGCGCTGTTCGCCCCGAATTGGTGCGGATCCGACCACGACATGGGCATCGTGGCCGAGGCCGACGGCCGCATCGTGGGCGTGCACGGCCATGTTTGTTCGTACCGGGTCATCGACGGCCACCGCGAGCGATTCCGGAATTTTTCCTCCTGGTATATCCTCAAGGAATACCGCAAGCACGGACTCGGTTCGGCCATGGTCGAGATGGCCATCGACGATCCCGAAATCACCTGCACGGTCTTTTCCTTGTCCCCCAAGCGTATCGACTTCTTCAAGACGCTCGGCATGAGCGTGCTCGAAGAGGAACGGCTGCTGTGGCGCCGCACCGGCAAGAAGTACGACAATCTCGAACTGGTCTCGGACCCGGTCAAAATCCGGCAATGGTGCGACCAGGGCGACATCCGCGTCTTCGACGACCACCACGACCTGCCGGTCATTCCGGTCCTGGTCATGACCCGCTGCACCCAGTGTCTGCTCTTTCTGTCCCGGGCCGTCAAACACGGCGGCACGGTCTACTACGACGTGCTCTACCGTTCCAATCCGGCACTGTTCACCGCCCGCGTCCAGGACATCGCCGAGGCCCTGTTGCCGGACGAGGATTGCGTGCTGGCCGCGGACCGGCGGTTCACGGATCACGACGCCGGGGGAGAGGTGGAGGTCATCAAGTCGCCGCGGTTCTTCAAGTCCGCGCGGGTCGAGCCCCGGGACATCGACCTGGCCTACTCCGAAATATCCCTGCTTGGGCTCAAGCTGGATTAGGCCCCCCTTGCCCAAAGTCCCCTGGCAGGATAGGGAGCAAGGCATGAGCGAAGAAAAAACTCCTTTCACGGCCTTGGAAGCGCCTGCGGGTGACGTCACTTCCCTGACCCTCAGCCTGGTGGGCAAGTTGCTTGCCCAGTCCCGGCAGAGCCCGCGCAAACGCATGCTCCAGAAGCTGCACAAAACGCATGAGGCCACGGCGCACCGCATGTTCAACGCCATGCAGCCCGGCACCTACATCACGCCCCACAGGCACCTTGATCCGCCCAAGGACGAGACCCTTCTGGTCATGGCCGGGGCCATGCTTTTCATCCGTTTCACGGACGAGGGCGAAATCGCCGAGCAGCTTCTCCTCCAACCCGGTACCGAGACCTTCGGGGTGGACGTGGCCCCGCACGTCTACCACACCTACGTGCCGCTCAAGCAGGACACCCTGGTCTTCGAGTGCAAGACCGGGCCGTATGACCGGGAGTCGGACAAGGACATCCCGGATTGGGCCCCGCGCGAGGGCTCGCCCGAAGCCGAGGCGTACCTTCTCGAACTGCTCAAGACCCTGGCCGCCAAGGCCACTGCCGAGGCCGAGGCCGTCAAGGCCGCACGCGGCGACGAGCCCGACCAATAGGCGCAAAGCGGCCTTGCCGCCCGGCGGCGAATACAGTACACGGGATAAGTTTTTCCCTAAGGAGACCAGCCCGTGAACACCCGCACTCTTCGCGCCGACGTCTTGCTTTTCCTCACCGCCGCCATCTGGGGCCTGGCCTTCGTGGCTCAGCGCGTGGGCATGGAGCACGTCGGTCCCCTGACCTTCAACGGCATCCGTTTCGCCCTTGGGGCGCTGGCTTTGGTCCCGCTTACCCTGGTTCTGGAGAAACGGCGGGCGTCCGGCCTCATCGGCGTGGACCGCAGGCGCACGATCGTCGGCGGCGGACTGCTTGGCCTGGCCTTGTTCATCGGGGCTTCCCTGCAGCAGATCGGCCTGGCCGGTCCGCAATTGGCCGGGTTTGGCCTGGAGGCGTCCACCGCCGGGAAGGCCGGGTTCATCACCGGACTGTACGTGGTCCTGGTGCCCCTCTTCGGCCTGTTCCTGGCCCAGCGCCCGGGCTGGGGAACCTGGGTCGGCGCGGCCCTGGCCGTGACCGGCATGTACCTGCTCTCCGTGACCTCGGGCCTGGCCATCTCCTTCGGCGACCTGCTGGTGTTCATCGGCGCATTCTTCTGGGCGGGCCACGTTCTGCTCGTGGGCAAACTTTCGCCCGGCCTGGACGCGGTGGACGCCGTCAAGTTGTCCGCCATCCAGTTTGCGGTCTGCGCGGTCCTTTCGCTCGTCGGTGCGGCCGCCACCGAGGAGGCCACCCTGGCCGGCATCGCCGGAGCGGGTCCGGCCATCCTCTACGGCGGCCTCATGTCCGTGGGCGTGGCCTACACCCTCCAGATCATCGCCCAGCGCGACGCCCAGCCCGCCCACGCGGCCATCATCCTCAGCCTGGAGTCGGTCTTCGCCGCCATCGGCGGGTGGCTCATGCTCGGCGAGGTCCTGACCGCCCGGGGCCTGACGGGGTGCGCCCTGATGCTGGCGGGCATGCTGCTCAGTCAGTTGAAGCCGTAACCCCCCCCCGGTCCTTTCAGGGGCGCTTCACGCGGAAAAGACTGCCGTCCCGTGGCCCTTTCCCTTCCTTCCCGGCTCTGGTAGGAGATTCTCAAGGAGAAGCCATGGAAAAGTTGAAACTGGTCCAGATGGTCAAAGCCGCGGGCTGAGCGGCTAAGATCACTCCAGGGGACCTGGAGATCGCACTTTCGGGCCTGGGGGTCCGACCTGATGACCGCGTGCTCGCCGGAGGTCCCGGCGATAACGAGGACGCCGCTATTTTGTCTTTTCCTCCGGGTAAGGCTCTGGTCCAGACCGTGGATTTCTTCACCCCCGTGGTCAACGATCCCTACAAGTTCGGGCGTATAGCCGCGGCCAACGCCCTGTCCGACGTCTATGCCATGGGCGGCGAGCCGTGGGCGGCCATGAACATCGTCTGTTTCCCGGCGGACAAGCTGCCCATGTCGGTGCTGGCCGAGGTGCTGCGCGGCGGCAAGGATACCGTGGAGGAGGCGGGCGCGGTGCCCAGCGGCGGGCACAGCGTGGACGATCCGGAGATCAAGTACGGCCTGGCCGTATCCGGGGCCGTGGACCCGGACCGCTTCGCCTCGAACCGGGGCGTCCGGCCCGGCGACGTACTGATCCTGACCAAGCCCATCGGCACGGGCGTGCTGGCCACGGCGGTCAAGGGCGAGATGCCCGGCTGCGATGCCATGGAGGACCTGCTTTTCGAGACCTGCGGCAGATTGAACAAAACCGGCGGCGCAATCATCCGCGAACTCGGCCTGACCGGGGCCACGGACATTACGGGCTTCGGCCTGGGCGGGCACATGATCGAGCTGGCCGAGGCCAGCCGCGTGGTGCTGGAGCTGCGCATGCGCGACGTGCCGCTCCTGCCCGGCGCCCTGGACATGGCCTCCATGGGACTTTTGCCCGCCGGATCCATCTGCAATCGCCGCCACTACCTGCCCAGGGTCAAGGTCGCCTCCGGGCTCGATCCCGTGCATTTCGACATGATGTTCGACGCCCAGACCTCGGGCGGCCTGCTCCTGGCCGTACCGCCGAAGCTCGTGGACCGGGCCGTGGCCATGCTCGAAGCTGCCGGGGAACCCGCCGCCTTGGTGGGCCGGGCGCTGTCCGCCGGTCCGGGGGACCCGCCCCTGGCCATCGTTTAAGATCGGAGTTCGTCGAGGACCCGCTCGATTTCCTGCTGCAGGGTGTCGATCTCGAACGGCTTGGATACGTACCCGTTCATACCCGCCTTGATGAAACGGTCGCGATCGCCCTGCATGGCGTGGGCGGTCAGGGCGATGACCGGGATACCCAGCTTCAGGTCGTTGCGCAGGACCTTGGTGGTGGCCACGCCGTCCAGGCCGGGCATCTGGATGTCCGACAGGAAGAGGTCGAAGGACCGTTCCCGCAATACCCGCAGGGCCTCCTCGCCGCTGCTCACGCACTCGGCCCGGTGGCCGAGCTTTTCCAGAATGCGCTGGATGACCACTCGGTTGACCCGCTCGTCTTCGGCCACCAGGATGGACAGGCCGCCGTTTCCCGAAGCCGCCGCCGGAACGAGGCCCGGGCAGTCCGGCGGTTCGGCGGTTCGGGCGTTGATGGTGAAGAAGATGCTGGTTCCTTCCCCTTCCTCGGTGTCCACGCTGATGGAACCGCCCATGAGCGCGACCAGCCGCCGGACGATGCCCAACCCCAGGCCGGTGCCCTGGTATTTGCGGGTGGAGGAGCCGTCCACCTGGGTGAAGGGGTCGAAGATGCTGTCCACCTTGTCCCGGGGAATGCCGATGCCCGTGTCCGTGACTTGGAAGAGCAGGCGGACCGAACCGTCCTCGGCCACGGGGGAGAGCGGATAGGCGCGGACTTCGATGGAGCCGGTCTCGGTGAATTTGACCGCGTTGCCCACCAGGTTGAACAGAATCTGCCGCAGCCGCCCTTTGTCGGCCACGAAATGCCGGGGCAGGGACGCGTCGATCTTCCACGTCATGGCCACGCCGTGCTCCTTCGCCGGATGGCGGAAGGTGGCGACCACCTGGTCCAGGACCTCGCCCAGTTCGAAGGGGATCGCCTCCAGCTCCAGCTTGCCCGATTCCACCTTGGACAGGTCCAGGATGTCGTTGAGCACCTGAAGCAGGCTTCGTCCCGAATTCAGGGCCGTCTCCAGATAATCCCGCTGGATGGGCGCCAACTCGCTCATCTGCATGAGCTGGAGCATGCCGAGCAGTCCGTTGAGGGGAGTGCGGATTTCGTGGCTCATGTTGGCCAGGAATTCGTTTTTGGCCAGGCTGGCCGCCTCGGCCTTGGTCATGGCCTGCTCCAACTCGGCCGCCAAGGTCTTGAGTTCGGTGATGTCCGCGGCCATGTGCATGTGCACCAGGCGTCCCTCCAGCCAGCGGATGGCCCGGTCGTGATTGAGATGCCAGCGCCCGAATTTCTCATTGTAGCGCTCCGAGACCAGGGTGCCCACGGGTTCGCCGTCCTCGCCCACCAGGCTGGACTTGGAACAGCCCTGGCTGGTCGCGTCCTCCTCCGCCGCGCCGTAATGGTCGCGCATGCTGGCGTTCATGAATAGAATTTCGTTGGTCTCAAGGTCGCTCACGTAAATTTCCGCGCTGATTCCGTCCAGGATGTTCACCAGCCTTTCGTGGGCTTGCTTGACTTCGGTGATGTCCGCGATCATGGCGAACGCCCCGAGCAGTCTGCCGTCCTCGGCCATGAGCGGGGTGGAGGAGACCATACCCCAAATCTCGGATCCGTCTCGGCGCACGAAACGGCATTCGTACCGTTCGCGCAGGCCGACCTTGCGTTCCTTCATGCGCCGCAGGTTGTCCTCCCGGTCGGCCGGGGCCACGAAGTCGAACAGGCTTCTGCCGATGATCCGCTCCACCCGGCAGCCGAAGAAGTCGGCTACGATCTTGTTGGCGTAGGTGATGACCTGGTTGGCGTCCAGGCCGAGGATACCTTCGTTGGCCGTCTCCACGATGAGCCGGTATTGTTCCTGGGTTTTCTTGCGCGCTTCCTCGGCGAAGCGGGCCTCGGTCACGTCCCGGCCGTACACGGCGATGGCCGTGGTTTTCTCGCCGTCCAGCACCGGATAGATGACCCCGTTGAGAATCTTCCCGGACCAGACCGTCTGTTCGGTCTGGGGAACGCCCGCTTCCATTGCCCGGCGGAAGGTGTCGCGGACCGTGGCGTGCATGTTTTCCGGCACGAAATCGAAGACGTTCCGCCCGATGGCCTCTTCGCTGGGCCGCCCCAGGAAACGGGCCATGTTCCGGTTCATGGCCAGGACCGTGCCATCCACTTTGAACAGCCCCACCGCATCCTCGGTGGCGTTGATCATGGCCTGGAGGAAATGTTCGCTGGTGCGCAGCCGCTCCTCGATGAGCTTGCGTTCCGAGATGTCCCGCGTGGTCCCGATGAAGCCCACGGGATTGCCGTCCCCGTCCAGCAGGCGTCGAGCCATGGATTCGCCCCAGACCAGGGAGCCGTCCTTTTTCCGGAGCTGCATTTCCAGCCGGATGCAGGGGGCGGAGTCGCCGTTGGCCTTCGCCTCGGCGCTGCGTTTTTTCCACGCGTCCCAGTTCGCGGCCAGGGATTCCGGGGGGATGCCCTCCTTGAAACGCATGCCGAGCATTTCCTCGGGCTTGAACCCCCGGAAGCGCTCCACGGACGGGCTGACGTAGGTGTAGCGGTGGTTGTTGTCCATGGTCCAGATGACGTCGGTCGCGTTCTCGGCCAGGAACCGGTATTTTTCCAAGTTGTCGCGGGCCCGATTCTCGGCGGAACGCCGGTCGGTGATGTCGCGGAAGATGCCCCACAGGGACACTGGGTCACCCGACTTGTCGTGCTGAAGTCGGCAACTGACCTGGATCAGCAATTCCCGGCCGTCGGCGGTGAGCAGGCCCTTTTCCTTTTCGTGGGAGGACTTGCCGGATTCAATCAGGAGGCGGATGGACTCGCGCTCGCTTTCGCGTTCGCGCTCGGGCGTGAAATCGAGCACGCTTTTGCCGATCACGTCCTTCCGGGCATGGCCGACCATGTCGCAGAAGGTCGTGTTGGCCTCAAGGATGATCCCCGTGATGTCGGCCTTGACCACGCCGTCGCCCAAGGCCTCGCATAATTCCTTGAAACAGGCGGGATCAATGAAGGATTCACCCCAACCTGGCTGGGGCGATTGATCGGGCGCCTCTTCGGCTTGTGCGTTGACGCTAGGCTCGTTTATAAATTTTTTCATATGGCGATACCTGACTTTTACTGGATCCCACAGGTTTTTTCCACTTAAAACACTATAGCGGTTTTACCTCGGGTAGCACCCGGAGTCGACGGCAAGCAGGCTGGCGGCGTCGCGTCCCGCGTGGCCGTGCCCAGCCTCCGGCCGACCGGCTGTTGTATGGTCGCGCCGGTCCATCGCGTGGCGGCGAATCAAGCGGGGTTTTTCCCCAGCGTCCGGGCCAGGCGCAAGAGCCATGCGGTCCAGCGGCGGCATTCGGGGGCGTCGTGGTTCGCGGACAGAGGGTTCATGAAGCCGTGGCCCGCACGGGCCTGGCGGCAGGTGACCAGGGGGAGGGCCGCGAGATCGGCGGCCAGGGCGGCCACGTCGAAGCGGGGTTCGAAGGCGGGAAAGATCAGGTCCACGGGCGCGCGCGGAATCAGGCCGGTCATGGTCCGGATGGCCGAGCCGTAGAAGCAGCAGGCGTGGAGTATGGGGATGTTTTCGGCGCAGGCGGCCCAGGCGGCTGCGGCTCCGGCGCTGAAGCCCGCCAGCAGGACCGGATCGGCACCCTTTGCCGCCAGCTCGGTCACCCGGTGGGCGTAGGGGGCAAGGCCGCCTTGTTTCCGGTAGGCGACATAGGCCGTGCCCTCGTCGGGGAAGCGCGGGTCGCGGCCGTCGTAGGGATCGGCCACGGTCACCCGGCGGGCGTGGGGGCGCAGTTGGGCCGCGAGTTCGTCCACATGCGGGGTGCGCCCCCAGATTTCGGTGGCCAGAATGATGTCCACGAGGGCTCCTTTGCGGTTGCGGGAACAGCGTACATAGGCCGTGCGGCTCGGGCCCGCAACAAAAACGGCGCCCCCGCCGGACAATCCGGCGGGGGCGGGGTATGCAACAGGTCAGCGAGAGTGTGAGATCGCTGCCGCTAGTCGATGGGGTTGAGGGCTTCGTAGACCTTGCCGACCATCCCGTCGTTGGGGGTCAGAGTCTTTTCGCCGGGGGTCCACTTGGCCGGGCAGACCTCGGCCGGGTGCTCGATGAGGTAGGTGTTGGCCTCCACCTTGCGGACCAGTTCGTCGGCGTTGCGGCCCACGTTGTAGAAGTTGATCTCGGAGGAGACAAGCACGCCTTCGGGGTTGATGACGAAGGTGCCGCGCAGGGCCAGGCCGGTGTCGTAGTCCCAGACGTCGAAGAATCGGGAGACCTCGCCGGTCGGGTCGGAACCCATCTTGAAGCGGACGTTTTCCAGCAGCCGCTCGGAGGTCTTCCAGGCCATGTGCGAGTACTTGGTGTCCGTGGACACGGAGATGACTTCGGCTCCGAGCTTTTGCAGATCCTCGTAGCGGGTGGCCAGGTCGGCCAGCTCGGTGGGGCAGACAAAGGTGAAGTCGGCCGGGTAGAAGAACAGGATGGCCCATTTGCCTTCCTTGCGCAGCGCGCCCAGGTTCACGTCAACGAAGCCGCCCTCGGTGGGGTCGAAGGCTTCCAGGGTAAATTCGGGTACGGGCTGGCCCACTTTGGCGAAATCAGGCATGGTGTCGTTGGTATCGAATTCTTCGCTCATATTAATTCCCCTTTCTTTTGGAGATGTTGAAATTTTTATAGGAATGATTACCGTTTTCAAGACACTAAGGGCGAGCGGGCCCGTCGTCAAGTGTTTTTTGCTGTTTTCTCCACTTTGCCCAGCGGGGCGTGGTGGTGTATATACGATGTTTCCCGCCGGGCGGCCCGCGCGTTGCCCGGCTTTCGCCACGATACAAATATAAAAGAGAGCGTTTATGACTTTCGGCTTTACCAAGATACGGGAAATGGAAATCGCGGAGCTGGCCAGCACCGCCGTGGTCTACCGCCACGACAAGACCGGGGCGCGCCTGCTGTCCATGATCAACGACGACGAAAACAAGGTCTTCGGCATATCTTTCCGCACTCCGCCCGAGGATTCCACGGGCGTGGCCCACATCCTGGAGCACTCGGTGCTCTGCGGCTCGGACAAGTACCCTGTGAAGGAGCCGTTCGTGGAACTGCTCAAGGGATCGCTTCAGACATTTCTCAACGCCCTGACCTTTCCGGACAAGACCTGCTATCCCGTGGCTTCGGCCAACGTGCAGGATTTCTACAATCTCATCGACGTCTACCTCGACGCGGTTTTTCATCCCCGGCTGACCGAAAACACCCTCAGGCAGGAAGGCTGGCACTACGAGATGGAAGCGCCCGACCGCGACATGACCTACCGGGGCGTGGTCTTCAACGAGATGAAGGGCGTATACTCCTCGCCCGATTCCCTGCTCTTCGAGCTGTCGCAGCATTCGCTGTTCCCGGAGACCACCTACGGCTTGGATTCGGGCGGTGATCCGGCGGTCATCCCGGACCTTACCTTCGACAAGTTCATGGCCTTTCACCGCGACCATTACCATCCGTCCAACGGCTACGCCTTCTTCTACGGCGACGACGACCCGGAAAAGCGGCTGGAGATCCTGGACAAGGTCTTCTCGCAATACGAGCCCATCGACGTGGAGCGGACCCGCGTGCCGCTGCAACCGCGCTTCGACGAGGCCAAGACCCTGCGCAGGGGCTACCCGGCCTCGGACCGGCTGGCCAAGGGCATGTTCACGGTCAACTGGCTGCTGGCCGAGACCGCCGACGCCAATCTGAACCTGGCCCTGCACATCCTGGAGCACATCCTCATCGGGCTGCCCGGCTCGCCGCTGAAAAAGGCGCTGACCGACTCCGGCCTGGGTGACGATCTGGCGGGCGTGGGCCTGGAAGCCGACATGCGGCAGATGTTCTTTTCCGTGGGGCTCAAGGGCATGCACCCGGCCAACGCCGTCAAGGCGGAATCGGTCATCTTCCACACCATCAAGGACTTGGTCGAGAACGGCATCGACGCCCGGGACATCGAAGCGGCGGTCAATTCCGTGGAGTTTTCCCTGCGCGAAAACAACACCGGTTCCTACCCGCGCGGGCTGTCCCTCATGTTCCAGGCCCTGTCCACCTGGCTCTACGACGACGAGAACGAGGGCGATCCCCTGGCCCTGCTGCCCTTTGAGCAGCCCCTCAAGAATATCAAGAATTGGCTCGAAAACGGCGACAAAATCTTCGAGGAACTGCTGGCCCGGCTCTTCCTGCACAATCCGCACAGGACGACCGTGCTCCTGGAACCGGACCACAAGCTGGCCCGCACCCAGGCCAAGGCCGAATCCGACCGGCTGAAGGCGGCCAAGGAGGCCATGACCCCGGAACGAATTCAGGCGGTCATCGACGAGGCGGCCGAGCTCAAGCGCCTTCAGGCCGCGCCCGACGCGCCCGAGGCCCTCAGGTCCATCCCGCGCCTGTCCGTGGCCGACCTGCCCGCCGAGAACCGGCCCATCCCCAGCGAACTGCGTACGCTCAAGGGGAGGGAGCTGCTCTTCCATGACCTGCCCACCAATGGCATCGCCTATCTGGACTTTGGCTTCGATCTGTCGGTCATTCCGGACGAACTGCTGCCCTACGCCGGGATCTTCGGCCGCGCTCTGACCGAGTCCGGCACCGCCAAGCGCGACTTCGTCGATCTGTCTCAGCGTATCGCCCGGACCTCGGGCGGCATCTGGGCCCAGCCCTTCGCCTCGCCCGTGCGCGATTCCGGGGACGCGGCGGCCCGGCTTTTCCTGCGCACCAAGGCCACGGGCGACAAGATCGCGCCCACCCTGGAGATCGTCACCGAAATCCTGACCTCGGCCAAGCTCGACAACAAGGAGCGCATCTCGCGCATCGTGGCCGAGGCCCGGGCCCGGGCCGAACAGCGCCTGGTCCCGTCCGGCCACATGATCGTGGCCACGCGTCTGCGCGCCCGGACCCATGCGGCCCACGCCATGGACGAAGCCATGACCGGCCTGACCAATCTGTTCTTCCTGCGCGATCTGGAACGGCGCATCGAGGACGATTTCCGCAAGGTGGCGAAGGACCTGGAGCGGTTCCGCAAACTTTTGCTCAACCGCGGCACCCTGATCCTCAACGCCACCATGGACGCCGGCCTCTTCGCCCGGGCGGAATCCGAGCTTGGTGCGGTCGTCGAGGCCCTGCCCGGGGGCGACCCGGTTGCGGCCCCGCGCGTCATCCCGGCCTTGCCCGACCGCGAGGGGCTGGCCATCCCGGCCCAGGTCAATTACGTGGGCAAGGGATGCGGCCTGACCGAACACGGCATCGTCCTTACCGGCGCGGCCCAGGTGGTCAACAAGCTCGTCCGCACCGGCTATCTTTGGGAAAAGGTCCGCGTCCAGGGCGGGGCCTACGGCGCGTTCTGCATCATGGACCGCCTGGCCGGAGCCCTGGCCTTCGTCTCCTACCGCGATCCCAACGTGGCCGAGACCGTCAAGGCCTTCGACGGCCTGGCCGACTATCTTGAAACCGTGCGCGTCGACGGGGACGAACTGGAAAAATCCATCATCGGGGCCATCGGCGAGATCGACGCCTATCAACTGCCCGACGCCAAAGGCTTCACCGCCTTGGGCCGTTATCTGACCAACCAGGACGAAGGCTACCTGCAAGCCGTGCGCGAGCAGGCCCTGGCGGCCTCGGAGCAGGACTTCCGCGAACTGGCCCAGGCCGTGCGCGTGGTCGCCGAGAACGGTCATGTCTGCGTGCTCGGCGATTCCCTGGCCATGGAAAACAGCGGCCTGGACCTGGCCATTCAGCAGGTCTTGTAGAGAAGAATGTCTTGGGCGGCCGGGGAAGGGAGGGAAACCCCTTTGAAACGGGGTGTTCCCTCCCTTCCCCCGGGCCCCCATTCCCAAAAAGTTGGGAACTATCCCCTTAACTCCCAGGGAAAAACCAGGCGCTGAAAGCCGCTTCGCGGCGAAAATCAAAATGATTTCGCCTCCGGCGGGCAAGGACTCGCGCCCTTGCATCCCGTTTTTGCGCCTTCGGCGCGATTTTTCCCCCACCACATGGCTTTTCGCCTGCAAAAAGGGCGTTAACTATATAAATCCCAAAAGGTTGGGGCAATCAAGCTGTGCCTCGTCTGCCGGAGGCATCCCATTCCGCCATGACAACCGCAAAAAAGGGCGCACCGTCACACGATGCGCCCTGTCGTTCGAGGTGGTCGGGCCTTATTCCAGGCCCATGCCCGGGTGGTGGGCCGGATAGTCCATGGCCTCCTTGTGGCAGACCGTGCAGTTGCCGCCCGCGCCCAGGGGCTGCGCCTCGTCCATGTATTGCAGGGGCAACACGTTGTCGCGCGGCGTGGCCGGGTAGATGGCGTGGGGCGAGCCGTGGCATGCGCCGCAGTGCATGGCGTCCATCTCGTCGCGCCGGGCGGCGAACAGGGAGTCCGCGTCCTTGGTCCAGACGTTGAAGGCCGAATCCGTCTCGGGGGGGGCGAAGTCCTTGTGGCAGGTCAGGCAGTCGGGCTCGTTGACCCATGGCCTACGTGGTTTGACGGCCTGCTTGTTGGACATGGTCCTGGGGGTTATCCGGGCCAGGATGCGGCCCGCGCCGGGCACGTTCCGGTCCATTTCCGCCTTGAGCAGGGAGATGGCCAGGTCTTCGATCATGCCGTGGCAGTCGGTGCAGGTGAAGCCCACGGCTTCGTGCTGTCCGCGCAGGGTCGATTGCGGATGGCACTTGAGGCAGGAGCTTTCGGCCCCGCGTCCGGCCATGTAGATGGCGTGCACGCCGTGGATGGCGGCGGACAGGTTGGGCTTGTCGGCGTTGCCCTCGGCGTTCTGGATGGGGTCGTCGTGGCAGGTGATGCATTCGACCACGCCCTTGGTCTCGGCCAGGTGGGTGGAGTTCATGCGGTCGTGGGTGGCCAGGATGTTCTCCACCGTGGCCGAGGTCACGCCCGAGCCGTCCCGCTTCCATTCGCCGCTGTGACAGTTGAAGCAGCCCATCTGGTCCGAGGTGGGCGCGGCGAGCCGGGCCGTGGCCAGGACCGCGCCGGAGGCGTCCCGGGCGGTCAGGGTAACGATGGGCAGGGGGTTGTATTCACCGTCCTTGGCATAGGGCGGGATGGCTACTTTGGCCTCGAAGCGGCCCGCGTCCGCGTTGGGTTCGAGGCTGCCGGTCAGGGTCTTGTCGTCCTGGTCGGGCTCGATGGCGTAGTCGATGGTCACATCGTCCATAACCCGCTCGGGCGAGGGATCGCGGCGCACGAGCTGGGCGCGGATGACGTTGGACGGCGGCAGCAGGGTCCATTTGTCGTTTTGGGAGAAGAAGCCCATGCCGCGCGAACACCAGGCCACCAGGGTGTATTCCGAGGTCTCGGGGTCGAAGGGCGCGGACGCGGGTTCGGCCTGTTCCGGGACCGGCGCGGCCTCCGCCGGGGCGTAGCCGTTCAGATCCTCGGCGACGTACCGGGCCAGGGCCATGCGTTCCTCGGAGGTGCCGATGAACGGGGGCATGTATTTGTTCAGTTTGCCCATGCCGGTCAGGAAGGCGTCCATGCCGTTCACATCGTACTGGACGGTGCGTTTGGTGATCTCGTTCATGGGGCCGTGTATCGAATGGCAGGCCGAGCATTCGAGCTGGAAGAGGAACGCGCCTGCGATCTTGACGTTGGCGTCGGTGATGCCCTGGGCCAGTTCGGGCGGGGCCCACTTGGCCGAGGCGATGGCCCCCTTCTGGTTGATGACCGGCACATGGGCCTTGAGGATGGAGGAGGAATAGACCGTATCCCAGATGAGGTACGGCTTGCGGCCCGCCTCGCGGATGAATTCGAAGGAGCCGAACAGCCCCTGACCGACCAGCAGGACCACCAGGGCCATGGTGAAGGACAGGGATTTGGGGGTCTTCAGGGCCAGGAGCAGGCCACCGATGAGGGTGGCCGTGCCGAAGATCCAGAAGTACTGCATGAAGTGGGCGACGCGGTTGGACTTGTAGACGATCATTTCGTACTGCTCGGGCGGCATGGCGGCCACGTACCACCAACCGGACAGGAACACGGCCAGTACGCCGAGCACGGTCCAGGCCGAGCAGACCCGGACGGTGCGCAGCCGGGTGGCCTCGTCCGGGATACGCGTGGCCGTGACGAAGCCGAACAGGCCCGCGCATACGGCCGAGAAAAAGGTGCGGAAGACCAGGGACGGCCAGAAGGACGGGTTGAAGAAGCCGTGCCAGAAGTCCTTGGTCTCCAGCCACTGGCCCGGAGTGAGCATGAAGCCGATGATCCCGTTGATCAGGAAGAGCGACAGCCAGCCGAACAGGAAGTAGAGCCAGCCCACGATCATGTGGTCGCGGCGGTCCATCTCGTTCCAGGCATAATAGTAGATGATCAGGGCCAGGATTTCGCCCAGGAAGCAGACCCATTCGGCCGCCCATCCGAAGACGAACTGGTGGATGAGGGTGATGGTCGCCTCGGGCGCGAGCAGGGCCACGGTCAGCCAGATGGCCACGCCGGACACGCCGCCGAAGGCCATGGTCAGGAGCAGGAAGAAGCGGGTGTGCTTCCTGGCGTACTCAAGCAGGTGGATGTTGTTCGATTTGTAGGCCGCCCGTTCGGTCAGGACCAGGAACAGGCCGCCGCCCACGGCGAAGTGGGCCACGTAGACGTGCAGGGTGGCGATGACGGCGATCCAGAATCCGCCGCCGAGAGTGGTCAGGTGCCAGATGGGATATTCCATGATCTACGCCCTCCCCTGCCGCGATTTGAAATAGAGTTTGAGCATGTAGGCCATGAGTCCTCCGCCCGCGACCACGAAGCCGAGGAAGAGATAGAAAGAGCCGTATTGGTTGGTCACCGGCACGGATTCAATTTTGAACCAAGGTGCCAGGTACAGGGTTCGCACCCAGTGCCGGGCGCAGGCCATGAAGAATACGGTGATGACCGCCCAGACGGCCGTCCGTCGAGGGTCGCCGTGGAATCCCCGGTAGAGCATGACGCCCGCCGACAAAAGCGCGGCGGCGAGGGTCAGGCTGGCTGGCAGGTTTTTGCCCATGAAAGCCAGCAATACGCGGTCGGGCAGGGCCACGAGGAACCAGACGCCCACGGCCAGATTGACCACGGTCGCCCGAAAGAACCACGTCATGCCGGTCTCCACGAATCCGTCATTGCCCTGGTGCCGTCCGAGCAGGGCCACGAACAGGCCGCCCACGGCCAGGGCCCCGACCATCATGTGCAGGAACCGGGGGTACAGGGCCGGGTCGCGCCAGTTGAGGAATCCCGCGTAGCCGTCGAAATAAGAATGCCAGCCGCCGGGCTCGAGCATGAGGGTCATGTTGTTGGAGAACATGAACCCCACATAGACGATGCCGAGCACGGACGAGCCGAACAGGGCGAGCCGCATGCCCGCGCCCATGGTCTCGAATTTGAACTTGTACAGGTAGAAGCCGTAGTATGAATAAAGGAGCACGAAGACCACGGCCAGCCACCAGCCGCCCATGAGCACGGAGCTGACGTAGTCGAAATTGCCGTAGTTGACCTGAAGGAAGAGCAGCGGGGCGACACCCAGGTTGATGGTCAGGGCGAGCAGGGGGGGCAGCTTCATGCCCACTTCGCGGATGAGCCCGCTGCGGCCGCGCACCGCCTGGACCAGGCCGATGGCCGCGGACCCGAGCATGGCGTTCATGAACAACACATGAGCCGCAAAGGTGACGATGAGCAGAACATCGAACCAGGCCCAATGAATGGGTATGGGTTCGGCCATGGGAATCAGGGAAGCGGGATTCACGGCGACACTCCTTATGGCAATGCTGATACAATATAGACCCTATAGGCGATTTCCCGGATAGGCACAACCAAGCCTCGCATTTTGCGTCGGTGCGCGGTATTGATTTTCTCTCTGATTATAATTGATTGCAACCTTGTGCTTGTTACCTTTTTTTTGAACTCAACTATCGAAGCAGAGGGGGAATTTCATGAAGATAGGACCCAAGCTGACCCTTCTCGGCACCGCCTTGGTAGGCACCACGGCAGCCGGAATCCTCGCCATTCTTTTGTGGCAGAGCTCCAAAGTTTCCGAAACCCTGACAACCCATTTCGACCTTCAGGCCCAGGCCGAGATGACTCTGGCCGTGGGCGACGCCCGCAACCTGCTTGATACCCAACACGCCACTCTGGGAAAACAGCTCGAAAGCGACATGCGCGTAGTCTTGGATATGGAGCGGCGCGGCGGCGGGCTGGACCTGTTGCCCGAGACCGTGGAATGGCAGGCGATCAACCAGATCAGCAAGGCCTCTTCCTCCGTGACCCTGCCCCGGATGGCTCTGGGGGCCACCTGGCTCGGCCGGAACAGCGATCCGAACACGCCCACTCCCCTGGTGGACGAGATCATGAAGCTGACAGGGACCACCTGCACGGTCTTCCAGACCATGAACGAGAACGGCGACCTGTTGCGCGTGGCCACCAATATTCTCAAGACCGACGGCAAACGGGCCGTGGGCACCTTCATCCCCGGCTCTTCGCCCGTGGCCCGGACCGTCAAATCCGGCGAGACCTACCGGGGCACGGCCTTCGTGGTCAACGCCTGGTATCTGACCCAGTACCGGCCCATCAGGGATGCGTCCGGCAAGATCATCGGCTGCCTGTACGTGGGCATCCTCCAGGAGGGCGTGGAGCAGTTGCGCCAGGCCTTCAAGAACGTGCGGCTTGGCCGCACGGGCTTTTTGACCGTGTTCGGCGGCTCCGGTTCGTCCGAGGGTGTGATCAAGATGCACAGGGACGACAAGGCCGAGGGCGGCAACATCCTGACCGAGACCGACGCTTCGGGCGGGCCCGTGTACAAGAATCTTGCGGCCAAGGCCAAGGAAGCGGGCGGTGAGGTGGTCACCATCGAGACCGAGCTGGCCTCGCCCCAGGGGCCCCGCCCGACCATCCTCAGCGCCGTATACTTCAAGCCCTGGGATTGGGTTATCCTCGGCACCGGCTATCTCGATGAATTCATGGAGGGCGAGCGGGCCACCTCGCGCGCGCTCGACGCCACCAATTGGTGGACCGTGGGCATCGGCGGAGTCATGCTCCTGCTGGGCATGTTCGCCTTTATCGTCTTTGCCCGCAAACTGAGCGGGACCATCGGCGCGACCGTAACGGTCATGGGCGCCATCAACCAGGGCGACCTGGACGTGCCCCGGCTTCCCGCGCGTACGGGCCGCATGCGCGACGAGATGGACGAGCTCGGCGAAGCGGTCAACGCCATGGGCGAAAAGTTGCGTGAGGTGGTCTCCCAGGTCCAGGCGGCGGCCCAGTCCGTGACCCTGGGCAGCGGCGAACTGACCGGTACCTCCCAGGCCCTGGCCGAAGGCGCGGCCAACCAGGCCAGCGCCGTGGAGGAGGTCTCCGCCTCCATGGAAGAGATGACCTCCAACATCGAACAGAACACGGACCACGCCCGGGAAACCGAGGAGATCGCCCGCCAGGCCGCGAGCGACGCCGAAGAGGGCGGCCAGTCCGTGAACCAGACCATGGAGGCCATGCGGCAGATCGCGGACAAGATCGCCATCATCGAGGAGATCGCGCGCCAGACCAACCTCCTTGCCCTCAATGCGGCCATCGAGGCCGCCCGGGCGGGTGAACACGGCAAGGGCTTTGCCGTGGTCGCCGCCGAGGTGCGCAAGCTGGCCGAGCGCAGCGGCGTGGCCGCGGCCGAGATCAGCGAACTGTCCGCCCATTCCGTGAGCATCGCCGAACAGGCCGGAGCCATGCTCGACAAGATGGTCCCGGACATCACCCGTACCGCCGAGCTCATTCGCGAGATATCCCAGAGTTCCGACGAGCAGAACGCGGGAGCCACCCAGATCAAGGACGCGGTCCTCGAATTGGATCGTGTGGTCCAGCAGAACGCCGCCGAGTCCGAACACGTGGCCGCCGCTTCCCAGACCCTGTCCTCATATGCCCTGCAACTGCAACGGATTATCGGCTACTTCCGCCTGGCAGCCGCGTCCGCCGTTGCGCCCCGGGCCGAGGTCTCGGTCAAGCGGCCCAAGGCCAAACCCCTGTCCGCGCATTCTGCTCCGTCCGATGCGCCCAAGGCCGTTCCCCCGGCTTCCCCTTCCGCGCCTCAAGACGCGGGCGGGATGGATCTGGACATGGACGGCGACGAGTTCGAGAAATTCTAACGGCCCTTCCGGCCCGAGGCCCGCGTCCTCCCTCCTAGGCGCGGGCCTTGTTTTTTGCCCAAAAAAGGTTAGAACCTCCCCGAAAGGAGATATCTATGGGTAAGACGCTGCTGTTCGACGCGGGCAACACCAACACCAAACTCTGCCTGGCCGACGACCAGGGACTCAACGAGAGTTACACCCTTCCCACCCGCCCGGCCAACACCGACGACGACTGGGGCCTCAAGATCGAATCCATCCTTCTGCGCGAAGGCGTGGACCCCACGGACATCGAGGCATGCGTCATCTCCTCCGTGGTCCCCCCGCTGGACCCGCTCATCCGCAGCATGGCCGCCCGGTTCCTGGAATGTGACTGCCTGTTCGCGGGCCGCGACCTCCCCCTGGACATAGACAACGAATACGTCCATCCCGAACAGGTGGGCGCGGACGTGCTTGTGGGCTGCTATTCCGCGCGCATGACCTACGACGAGAAAAACATCATCGTCGTGGATTTCGGCACGGCCACCACCTGCGCCTGCATCCAGGGCAACGCCTTCAAGGGCGGCCTCATCTGCCCGGGGCTGCTTTCCTCGGCTTCGGTTCTGGCTTCGGGCACCGCCAAGCTCCCCAAGGTCGATCTCACGGTCAAAAGCAGCACCCTTCACTGGGGACAAAGTACGGCGGAGTGCCTTAATCAAGGGTTTGTTTTCGGCTTCGCGTCCATGATCGACGGCCTGGTCGAAAAACTCTCCGCACAGATCGAGGACCCCTTCGTGGTCGCCACCGGCGGCCTCGCCCCGACCATCGCCCAGCTCTCCGGGACCATCAGGGAATTGCGCCCGGACCTCGTCATGGAAGGGCTGTGGATGGCCTATTACAACAGATAGCCGGGTTCCTCCGGCGGCAGGGGCGCTGTCCTGAATGGGTTGCGCCGGTTGCCCCACGTTGTTCAGCGGCGTTTCAAGCCCGAGGGAACCGGACTTCTTTTCTTAAAAGAGTAAGACTCGCCATGTGAGACAAAAAAAACGGCGTGCTCCCTTTCGCAGGGAAGCACGCCGTTTTTTCTGTCTGAAATCATCCGCAGACACGGCGGAAGGCGTTTCCGGTAGAGCCTCCCGTCGTCGCACGCCCCTCGCGGAGCGACCCAAGAAGTTTTGGAGATTCTTAAGAACCTTTTTCAAAAGGTTCTTAAGCCGCCGGAGGCATTCGTCCGTCCGCTAGCTCCGTACTTTTTCCAGGAAGGCCGTGGTGGAATAGCCTTCGAGCAGGGGCAGGCTGAGGACCCGTCCGCCCGCCTTGGCGACGACGTCGTTGCCGACGATCTGGTCCACGGGCCAGTCGCCTCCTTTGACGAGGATTTGCGGGCGGCAGGCCTTGATGAGTTCAAGCGGGGTGGATTCGTGAAAGATGACGATGAAATCCACGCAGGCGAGTCCCGCGAGGACGAAGGCGCGCTCCTCGGCGGTGTTGAGGGGCCGGTCGTCGCCTTTGCCGAGCATCTTGACCGACTCGTCGGAGTTCAGCCCGAGGATGAGCGCGTCGCCCAGGGCACGGGCGCGTTGCAGCAGATCCACATGCCCGGGGTGGAGGACGTCGAAGCAGCCGTTGGTGAAGACGAGCCGGTGTCCGGGCGCGAAGTCCGCCTTCCGTTTGAGGAAGGTGCGGATGGACATCAACTTGGGATTGTCGGGCAGGGCCATGTTACATTCCTTCGGGCCGGACGCCTTTGCGGCGCAGGGGCACGTTTTTGGGTTTGAGTTTGGCGGTGTCCTGGAAGAGCACGAGTTCGAACCAGTCCATGGCGAAGGACAGGGCCACGTTTTCGTTGGTCAGGATGGCTTGCTGCCGTTTTTCGTCCACCTCGACGCGTTCGAAGAGCCGCATCTTCTGGATGAACTCCTGAAACTCGTCGATCTTGTAGAAGGCGAGAATGGCCATCTGGCTGAGCTTGTCGGAGATGGGCCGGCCGAGCTGGCGGGTGCGCGAGAGGATGTTCATGTATCGGTCGTTGAAGGCGGTGTAGTCCTTGAAGCCCTGATCTTCCTTCCAGGCCTCGCCGGTCCATTCGTCCTTTTCGAGAAAGCCTTTGCAGTGGTCTTCCTTGACGATGAAAAACTGTTCGAGCACGCCACCCTTGCCGTCGGGGCGGGTGGCTCGGCCGAGCGGATACATGCGGCACGCGCCGGGCCGGTCGGCGTAGATACGGCATCCCTCGTGGGAGACGAAGGCGCAGGAACGCCGGGCGTCGTCGAGCATCTTGAACTTGAACACCGGGAAGTTGGTGTCCGGCGTGTGGAAGCTCTGGGTGTGAACGCGCAGAAAGTCGAGAGAGGACATGCCCAGGGCGGCGCGCATGCGCAGGATGTCGTAGGGGGTCAGAACCATGTCCAGGTCCGAGCAGCAGGCGTTGAAGCACTCGATGCCGGGGTAGCATTTGAAACAGTATGTCTTGCCCGCTTCCAGTTCCGGAAGCGAATCCAGAAATTCCTTGGTCTCGTCTTCTTGCATGGTGTTTCTCCGGGGTATTCTTCCCTTTTTGCCCGCTGGTGGGCGGCGAGCGTGAGTCCTCCTATCACTTGAGGGGGGGAAAGGCAAAGGCTGGCGCGGCACCGGGGTTCGGCGGCCGTCACGCGATTGTCGCCCGGCCGTGATGGAAACGACGGGCGCGCTAGCGGAGAGTGGGGTAGAAAATCTTCAGCCAGCACGGAATTGAAATTCCTTCCTCCACTGCGGGGCGGGCCTTCCCCATGTCCGCCCGCCCCGCAGCCTCTCCTTGCCAAACATGACGGTTTGTGGTTCACAGGAAACAACCATGAAAACTTACATCTTCCTGCCGCCGGTCTCCAAGCCGACCGGGGGCGTCACCGTGCTTCGACAGTTGGCCGATATCCTGCATCAATCCGGGCGCGAGGCCTTTTTGGTGGCCCGGGAAAAGGGCGGATGGCGGCCCGAAGGGCTGGCCGACGCCGCTCCGGTGCTGGAGTGGCAGAAGCTGAAGCTGACCGAATCGGACGTCTGGGTGGTTCCCGAGGGGTGGATCAACGCTCTGGCCCCGGGGCTGTATGCCAATGCCCACTGCTTCAGCTATGTCCAGAATTGGGCCTATCTTTTCTCCTCCATGCCCGAGGGCGTGAACTGGCACAGTCTGCCCGTGGAATTTTTGGCCGTGTCCGATCCGGTTTCGCAATTCATCAAGGAAACCACCTGCAAGGACGCCCCGATCCTGCGCCCGGGCATCGACCGGACCATCTATTGCGCGCCCGAGTCAAAGCCGGGCGGGCGGGTGAACGTGGCCTTCATGCCGCGCAAGAACAAGGCCCTGGTGGAGCAAATCAGGGCCATTCACGAGCATCGTTGCGGGGCGCATCAGGTCAACTGGATGCCCATTGACGGCCTGGACGCCCACGGCGTGGCCGAGGCCCTGCGCGCGGCGCATATCTTTCTGGCCACGGGTTTTCCCGAAGGCTGTCCCCTGCCGCCGCTGGAGGCCATGGCCTGCGGCTGCCTGCCCGTGGGGTTCGCTGGATTCGGCGGCTGGGACTACATGCGCCAGTTGCAGGCCAAGCCGCACTACAAGCCGTGGATTCCCCTGCGCAAGGTCCCGTGGAAGGGCAACGGGCTGTGGTGCGCGGACAGCGACGTGCTCGACGCGGCTCTCGGCCTGGGCGAGGCCGTGCGCCTGTTCCAGGACAAGGACCCGGCCTTGATGGCCGCCCTGACTGCGGGCCAGAAGACCGCCAACGCCTATTCCCTCGAAGCGCAGAAAGCGGCCGTCCTCGGCCTGTGGGAACAACTGTGAGAACGCGCTAATGTCCAAGACCAAACGCCCCGAACCCGAATCCCTGGAGCTGCCCCTGGTGGGGGTGGACTCCCACGCGCACCTGGACCTTGAGGATTTCGACGAGGACCGCGAGGAGATCATCGCCCGGGCTCACGCCTCGGGCGTGAGCCGCATCGTCAATGTATTCCTGGGGCCCGACGCCTATGAGCGCGGGCGCGGCCTGTTCGACGCGCATCCGGAGATCGATTTTCTCATGGGCGTGCACCCCAACGACGCGGATCTGCTGACCGATGAAATCATGGAGCGCATGCGTGCCCATTTCCGGGCGGAGCCGCGTCTCAAGGGGGTGGGCGAGATCGGCCTGGATTACTACTGGGAACGCGTGCCCCACAACGTCCAGAAGGACGCCTTCGTGCGCCAGATCCATCTTGCCCGGGAGCTTTCCCTGCCTATCGTCATTCACTCGCGCGACGCCAACGGCGATACCGTGGAAATTCTCGAAGCCGAAGGGTTCGGCGGCTACCCGCTGTTGTGGCATTGTTTCGGGGCGGGCATGGACCTGGCCGAGCGGCTGGTGGCCAACGGCTGGTATGTGTCCATCCCCGGCACGGTAACCTTCCGCAAGATTTCCGACGATGTGCAGGCCGCCGTGGCCCGCATTCCCTTCGAACGGCTGCTCCTCGAAACCGACTGCCCGTACCTCGCGCCCGAACCCTGGCGGGGCAAGCGCAACCATCCGGCGCTTTCGGTCTTCACCGCCCGGCGCGTGGCCCAGATCAAGGGCCGATCCGTGGAGGACGTCTGGCGCATGGCCGGGGACAACGCCCGGCGTTTCTTCGGTCTCCAGGCTCTGGAGTGCCCCGCAGCGGACAAATAAATTATGCCGTAGCCCTCTTCCGTTGGGTGGCGTTTGCGGGTAGGGTGGTCCGTAATGACAGTTCCGGTTTTGCATATACCTGTAGCGAAGCCCGCCGGGATCCTCCGCGCTTGGGCTGTGCTGTCGGTCGTCCTGATCCTGTGCGGAGCCGTTCTGTCGGTGTGGGCGTCCCCAGCCCGGGCGGAGCCCCGCGACCGCGGGCATCGGCTGGTCTTTTCCACTTTTCCGTCGGGCGGCCTGAGCGCATTGTTCAACCATATCCTGACCGAGGCCTACGCCCGGCTCGGCTATGAAATAGAGCTGCAAGGCTATCCGGCCGAGCGCGCTCTGTTCATGGCCAACGAGGGGCTGGTGGACGGCGAAGCGGGCCGGGTCAACGTGGTGGAGCGGGAATATCCGATGCTCGTTCGGGTGCCCACGCCCCTGTACGTCAACCGCATCGCGGTCCTGGTCGGGAACGCGGACATCGATCCGGCCGAGGGGTGGGGCCAGTTCGCCCACCACCGGACGTGCATCCGCAACGGCTACAAATTCTTGGAGAGCAAGGTAAAGGGGACGTCTTGCCACCACGTCTCTTCCTACGAGAAGATGCTTGAACTGCTCAAGAACGGCCGGGTGGAAGTGGCCCTGGCCGAATACTTCGACATCCTGCCCGTTCTGGATGCCCAGGGACTGAACGGGGTGCGCATCCTGGACAGGCCCATGGCCTCCAATCCCATGTACCATTATCTGAATAGGAAGCACGCTGAACTCGTGCCCTTGATTAACGACGAACTTCGCCGCATGGCCGCCGCGGGGCGGATGAAGGAAATCGAGCTGCACATGATGCGGGAGCATTACGGCAACGTCACGGGAATCCATCCCTTGCTCGACGCGGCTCCTTGAAGAATTCCGCTTGACTGGCGGATGGAAAGGCATAGTCTCCGGTCATGAATTTTTTGACTCCGGGCATGCGTTTCATGCTGCTCGGCACCTTTTTCTTCTCTTTCGGCTCACTGTTCGTCAAGCTGGCCGGGAGCCGTCTGCCCGCTATGGAGATACTCTTCGTGCGCGGGGTCATCGGTGTGGGCCTGTGCCTGTTCATGCTGCGCAAGTCCGGGGTGGGCATGTTCGGCCGGCGCAAGGTCCTGCTGGCCGCGCGCGGTCTGCTCGGCTTCGGGGCCATGTTCGCCGACTTCTACGCCATCGTGCATCTGCCCCTGGCCGATGCGCTGGTGCTCCTTTTTTCGCATCCCGTGACCGTGGCCCTGCTGGCCTGGCTGCTCATGGGCGAGACCCTGTCCAAGGGCGGTATGGTCGCCATTCTGACATCCGTGGCCGGGGTGACCCTGGTCTGCCGTCCCGACTTCCTGTTCGGCACGGGCAGCCCCGATCTGGATACCTGGGGGCTTCTGGCCGCCTTGCTCAGCGTGTTCCTGACCTCCTGGGCCATCCTGGCCGTGCGCGTGCTGGCCAAGACCGAGCGGCCCGTGGTGGTCATGCTCTATCCGCCCATCGCCATATCCCTGCTTTCGCCGTTCTTCGCCGAGGGCTGGGTCATGCCGACCGTTTCCGAATGGTGGGTGCTGTGCGGGGTGGGGTTGTTCATGAACGTGGGTCAGTTCTTCATGACCAAGGGGTACGCCATCGAGTCCGCGGCGCGCATCAGCGGCATGGCCACCCTGGAGATCGTCTTCGCGATCATATGGAGCCTGATGTTTTTGGGGGAGATCCCGGACCTGTGGACTCTCGGCGGCGGGGCATTAATCGTCTCGGGCATCCTCCTGCTTGGGCGCAGCGGGGTCCGGGAACGGCTGAGGGAGAGCGCCGCGAAAGCGGCCTGACCCGCCGGGCTCAGAACTTCTCGAATACCCGCAAAAGTTCCTCGTCCACCTCTTCGGGGTGCTCTGCGTTGAGGGTCACCAGCCGGTGCAGGAAGGTGAAGGAGAGTTCGTCCATTTCCTTGAAGGACATGGCCGCGTAGTTCCCCTTGACGCGCACGATCTCACCGTTGACCACGATGCGGATGCCGGGCGAGAGCGGCAGATGCAGCTCACAGCCGGCCCCGGCCACGCAGTCCTCGCAGCCATACAGAAGCGCGCCCTTGAGGCTCAGGTTGCGGGTGGATACCGGCGTGACCACCTCGTCGACGGCGATGTAGGCTTCGAAGTCGGCATTGACGCGGGTACTGTGTCGCTTGTTGTCCATGGTGGAGTCCCCTTTTTCCAAAGCATACCCAATAAGCGTAACTGGTTCAATGGCCTTGGCCGGGTTGACGCCGCCGTGCGGTCAAGTTTATGAATTGAACATGGATATTCCCTCTCTCGCCGCCCGCCTCGTCGGCTGGATGGCCGTTCCCGAAAATAATTCCTTGGGGCCGGGTCTGGATCTGCCCGCCTTCGACGCTCCGTTGGTCGGGTGCGCCCCGGGGGACGATCCGTTGTTCGATTTCCTCAAGCGGGATATCGGCCCCGGCTTCTATTGGACCCCGGTCGAGGCCTTTGCCCACGCCTTTCCCGGGACCGAAGCCGTCTCGACCGATCTGAGCGTGGTTTCCTGGGTTCTCCCCCAGACCGAGCACACCCGCCGGGCCCATGCCCGGACCGGAGACATGCCGAGCATCGAATGGAGCCGCGCCCGCCACTACGGCGAAAAGGTCAACGAGGCGCTTCGCCGGTTCGTGGTGGAGCTCTTTGCCGAGGAGGGGGTGGAGGCCTGCGCCCCGGCCCTGTTGCCATTGTGGACCCGGGCCGAGTCCCCCAAGTACGGATTCGCCTCCACCTGGTCCGAGCGGCATACGGCCCATGTCTGCGGCCTGGGCACCTTCGGCCTGTCGGACGGGCTGATCACGCCCCGGGGCAAGGCGATCCGCGTGGGGTCGGTGGTGGTGCGGGCTCGGCTGACGCCCACCCCGAGGACCTACACCGACCATCACGAGTGGTGCCTCTTCTTCGCCGGGGGCAAGTGCCGGGCGTGCATGAAGCGCTGTCCGGCCGGGGCCATCTCCGAAAAGGGGCACGACAAGGTCAAGTGCAAGACCTACATCCGCTCCATCACCGCCCCGTATGTGGAAGAGCGCCAACTGGGCTTCCGCGTCAACAGCTGCGGCCTGTGTCAGGTCCGCGTGCCGTGTGAACACCGCAACCCCACGGCCCGTCGGGAAGGATAGGGCGGCAGGCCGCGCCACGGTTCGGGCATCGTGTCGCTGTCTTTCCCGGTTTGCGAGTTTTCCCCCGCCAAAAGGGAACTATCCCCTTAACTCCCTGGGGAAAAACCAGGCGTTGAAAGCCGCTTTGCGGCGAAAATCAAAATGATTTCGCCTCCGGCGGGCAAGGGCTCGCGCCCTTGCATCCCGTTTTTACGCCTTTGGCGCGATCTTTTTCCCCCCACGCGGCTTCGCCTGCGGAAAGGGAGTTCACTATATAAATCTCCAAAAAAAAAGCCGGTCTCCCAAAACGGGGGACCGGCTTTGTATCGTCTTGTCGGAGCGGCCTAGTC
Organism: Desulfovibrio sp. Huiquan2017; assembly: GCF_017351175.1. Classification (NCBI taxonomy): domain Bacteria; kingdom Pseudomonadati; phylum Thermodesulfobacteriota; class Desulfovibrionia; order Desulfovibrionales; family Desulfovibrionaceae; genus Desulfovibrio; species Desulfovibrio sp. Huiquan2017. Next base: position 68,104 of record NZ_JAFMPN010000017.1, read on the forward strand.
GTATTCCACGGCCGAGAAGCGCATGAGCGTATCCCAGTTGTGGATGGCTTCCACGTAGCGGATGGTCCCGGTCTTGCCGCGCATGACCAGGGACGAGGTCTCGGCGCCGTGGCCATGGTAGGCCACGCCCTTGAGGAAGGTGCCGCCGGAGATGCCGGTGGCCGCGAAGAAGAGGTCGTCGGACTTGACCAGGTCGCTGACGGTCAGGACCCGGCGGATGTCCATGCCGAATTCGGCCAGGGCGTTTTTCTCGTTCTGCTTTTGCGGGTCGAGCTTGGCGAACATCTCGCCGCCCATGATGCGGATGGCGATGGCCGAGAGCACGCCTTCGGGGGTGCCGCCGGTGCCCATCATGACGTCCACTTCGCAGCGCGGGTCGATGGCCATGAGCGAACCGGTGATGTCGCCGTCGGTGTGCAGCTGGATGCGCGCGCCCGCCTCGCGGATGTCGGAGATGAGTTTCTTGTGGCGCGGCTTGTCCAGGACGAAGACCACCAAATCGTCCACATCCTTGTCGAGCGCCCGGGCGATGAGCTTGAGGTTGTGGCCGGTGGGAGCTTCGATGTCCACCACGTCTTTGGCGTGGGCCGGGACGACCAGCTTCTGCATGTAAAAGCTCGGGCCTGGATCGAACATGGCGCCCGCCGGGGCCACGCCGACCACGGAGATGGCGTTGGGGCGGCCGTTGGCCAGCAGGTTGGTGCCCTCCAGCGGGTCCACGGCGATGTCTACCTTGGGACCGCAGCCCAGGCCGAGTTTCTCACCGGCGTAGAGCATGGGCGCTTCGTCCTTCTCGCCTTCGCCGATTTTGATCTGGCCTTCGATCTCCAGGGTGTTGAAGCACAGACGCATGGCGTCGACGGCTGCCTGGTCGGCGGCGATCTTGTCGCCCTTGCCGAGCCAGCGGGCGCAGGCCAGGGCGGCGGCTTCGGTGACACGGACAAGGTCCAGTGCGAGGTTTTTCTGTGGGGCTTCCATGAGCATCTCCTAGTATTTCTCCCGGATCACCCGGGCGAAGTTCTCCGGGGTGAATCCGTAGTTGTCGGACAGGATTTTGCCCGGGGCGCTGGCGCCGAAGTGGTCCACGCCGAGAACGACGCCGTTCAGACCGACATATTTGTGCCACAGGGTGGTGCGGCCCGCCTCGGCTGCGGCCCGTGCGGTGACTTCGGGCGGCAATACGGCATTTTTATACGATTCGGGCTGATCGTCAAACAGTTTGGCCGACGGCATGGAGACCACGCGGACCTTGCGCTTGAACAGCTTGGCCGTTTCCAGACACAGGGAGACCTCGGAACCGGAGGCGATGAGGATCAGATCCGGAGTGCCTTCGCAATCCTTGAGCACGTAGCCGCCCTTGCGCGGGCCGTCCAGGAGGGCCGGGTATTCGGCCGGGTCCAGGATGGGCAGCCCCTGGCGGGTCAGGAACAGGGTGGAGGGCATCTTCTCCTGGGTCAGGGCGATGTCCAGGCAGACCTTGGTCTCGTTGGCGTCGGCCGGGCGCAGGTCGATCAGGTCCGGGATGAGCCGGAGGCTGCTGACGTGCTCGATGGGCTGGTGCGTGGGGCCGTCCTCGCCCACCCAGAAAGAGTCGTGGGTGAAGACGTAGAGGACCGGCAGCTCCTGCAGGGCGGACATGCGGATGGCGTTGCGGCAGTAGTCCGAGAAGGTCAGGAAGGTGGCCCCGAAGGGGAGCAGCCCGCCGTGGAGCTGCATGCCGTTCATGATCGCGGCCATGTTGAATTCGCGCACGCCGAAGGCCATGTTGCGCGCGCCGAAGCCGTCCACGGAGAAGTCGCCGTAGGTGTTGCGGAAATTGGCCGTCTGGTTGGACGGATCCAGGTCGGCGGAGCCGCCCACCAGGGTGGGCAGGGAGTCCATGACCGTGTCCAGGCAGGTGCCCCATGCCTTGCGCGTGGCCATGGATTCGCCGGGGGTGAACTCGGGCCAGTCGATCTTGAGATCGGAGCGGGAGCGGGTCACATGGCCCCACAACTCGGCAAAGGCGGCGTCGGCGAGCTTGCCGTCCAGCATGGCCTGCCAGTCGGCCGCGTTCTTGCGCAGCCCGTCGAAGCGGGTCCGGTATTCGGCGACCACGTCTCCGGGCACGTAGAAGGGATCCTCGGGCAGGCCGAGCTTCTTTTTGGTGGCCGCGATTTCGTCCGCCTTGAGGGGCTCGCCGTGGGTCTTGTGGCTGCCCTCCATGGTGGCGCATCCCTTGGCCATGGTGGTGTGGCCGATGATCAAGGTCGGGCGGCCGGTTTCCTGCTGGGCGGCCTTGATAGCCGCGCGGATCTCGTCGTGGTTGTGGCCGTCCACTTCCAGAACGTGCCAGCACAACCCCTCGAAAACCTTACGGTGGTCGGTGCAGTCCGATTTGCAGGTGGGCCCGGCCAATTGGATCTTGTTGGAGTCGTAATAGACGATGAGTTTGCCCAGCTTCCAGAGCCCGGCCAGGGAGGCCGCGCCAAGCGCGATGGGTTCCTGGAAGTCGCCGTCCGAGGCGAGCACGTAGGTGTAGTGGTCCATGACGTCCGCGCCGAGCTTGTCGCGCAGGTAGGCCTCGGCCGAGGCGAAGCCCACGGACATGGCCAGCCCCTGGCCGAGCGGGCCGGTGGTGGCTTCCACGCCCGGGGTCAGGTGGACCTCGGGGTGGCCCGGGGTCAGGGAGCCGAACTGGCGGAAATTCTTGATGTCCTCGATGGAGATGAACCCATTCAGGTGCAGCAGGCTGTAGAGCAGCATGGACTCGTGCCCGGCGGAGAGGATGAAGCGGTCGCGGTTGAACCACTGCGGGTCGTCGGGATTGAAGTTCAGGAATTCGGAAAAAAGAATGGTGGCGTAGTCGGCGGAGGACATGGCGCCGCCCGGGTGGCCGGAGTTGGCCTTGGCCACGCCGTCCATGATCAATCCCTTGACCACGGCGATGGTCTTGTCCGTCTGTGTCATTGGTCGATACCCTTTGTTGGAGAGGTTATTGGGAGACGGTGTCGATGAGGTCGATGCGCCGCTGGTGCCGGTCGCCTTCGAAGTCCGATTCGAGGAAGACCTTGAGGATGCTCAGGGCCAGCCCCTGTCCGGTGACGCGCTCGCCCATGCACAGGCAGCGGGCGTCGTTGTGCGCGCGGGCCATGCGGGCGTGAAATTCATTGGTGCACAGCGCGGCCCGGATGCCCATGCGGTTGGCGGTCATGGTCATGCCCTGGCCCGTGCCGCAAATGAGCACGCCGAGCTTGCCTTCGTCCGCCTTGAGCTTGTTGCAGACCTTGGCCGCATAGATGGGGTAGTCGCAGGAATCCAGGCAGTCGGGTCCCTCGTCCTCCACGGTCCAGCCCCAGTCCGTCAGGGCCTTGATGCATGCCTTTTTGAGATGATAGCCCCCGTGATCGGAGCCGATGACGATGGTCTTGCTCACTGTTTCTCCCCTTTACGCCGCGCCGCCGTCTTCGCGGCGGATGTGCTTCATGCGTTCTTCGCGGTCATTGGCCAATTCTTCCTTGAGGGCCGCGATCTCCTCCTTGAGGAAGGCGATCTGCTTGAGGCAGAGTTCCTTCTCCGCCATCTGGCCCCTGGGCGCCTCGGCGATACGCCCGAGGATGCCATATTCCCGTTCCAGTTCTTTTTCAAGCCTGCCGACTTCGAACCTCCCCGACAGGGAGCGAACCAGCCATTTCATCTCGGCCAGCCAGGTCTTTAGGCCGAGCCGGAAGATGCCCATCACCGTTTCCTTCGGCTGTGTGTTCATTGCTTGTCCTCTTGGATCACGGGGAGTTCCCCGGTTTTCCCATCCGCATGGCCGTTGTCCAGCCGGATGGGGGCGATATCCCCGGGCAGTTTCAAGGCCAGGGATTCGGCGGGCCAGGGGGCCAGCATAAGCTCCCGGGACTTTATGTGCAAGACGCCGCGCTCTCCGTTGTCCATGGACAGGGTCAGCTTGTCGGGCAGGGCGATCGCGTCCGGCCCGGCGTCCTCGTAACGATCTATGGCGAAGGCCCACTGCCGGGCGTCTTCGCGCTTGGGGACGGTCCGTCCCTCCAGCCGCACCGGTCGGCCCAGGCGGTCCAGGACGATACGCCGGACCAATCCCTTGTCGAAGGTGTAGGCGAAGTTCTCACCTTCCGACGCGGTCGCGTCATAGCGCCGGGGGGCCAGCCCGGAGAAGTCGCCCACGAGGGTGTGGGCCAGTTCGGCCAGGGAAAAGGGAAAGGGCATGCCTAGCCGCGTTGCCCCGAGCACGGGATTCTTGTGGGCGTAGGCCCGGTTGTCCTCGGGGTAGAAGACCAGCAGCCCGGATTTGTCCTCGCGGATGTGCGCCAGGAGCGTGCCGATGGAGGCGGATACGTCCAGTCGCATGGGGCCACCGAAGTCGCCCCACAGGGATACCAGGGTCCGGTTGGTCCGCTTGGTCGGCGTGGTCCGCGAATAATAGAGGCTGGCCCGGACGCGCAGCCCTTCACCCTCGGGCCGGACGCAATAGTTCCGGCGGAAGGCGGTCCAGGCCGCCTTGGGGGTATCCAGCTCCATGCCCGGCGGTATCCGCGTGGCGCACCCGGAGAGGACCGCCAGGATCAGGACGGCCGCTGCCGCCGCCGGAACGAGCGTCGGTCCGAATCGACTCATAATTTCTTCAGTTTCTCCCGGACGGCCTGGGCCTCGGGCGAGTGGTACTTGAGGGAATAATTGTATCCCTTGCGCGCCTCTTTCTTCTTGCCCAGCGCCGCGGCGATATCGCCGTAGTGCTCCCAGAGGGTCGGGTCTTTGTCCACCACGTCCACGGCGTAGCCGATGTATTCCCAGGCCTTTTTCAGGTCCTTCATCTTGAAGTGGACCCAGGCCACGGAGTCGAGGATATAGCCGTTCTCCGGGTCGAGGGTGGACGCCTTGGTCACCAGGACCAGGGCGCGGTCGAGCTCACGGCCCTCCTCGGCCAGGGTGTAGCCCACATAGTTCAGGGCGTTGGCGTGGTCGGGGTGGGCGCGGATCACGGTCTCCATCAGGGCCAGTCCCTCGGGACGGCGGCCCATGGCCTCGTAGACCATGGCCAGTTCATAGGTCAGCTCGGGATCGTTTTTGAGGCGTTCGAGCCCTTCCTTGAGCGAGGTCTCGGCTCCGGCCAGGTCGCCTTGCTGCTTCTTCAGCCCGGATTCGAGGATATAGAAGATGGAGGCGTCGGGGTAGAGGGCCTTGCCCTGGGCGGCCATGGCCAGGGCCTCCGCGTCCTTGCCCTGGGCCGCCATGAGCTGCGCTTTGAAGCGCAAGGCGTGGGGATAGAGGCGATCGGTCGGCTGGACCTCGTCGAGATAACTCAGGGCTTTGGCCTGGTCGCCTTCGCCCTCGTCGGCGATGACCGCCTTGTAGAAATAGTATTCGGCGGGCACGGTGCCGCCGGTGGTCAGCATGTCGAGGACGGTGGACCCCTGGGCGAAGAACCCGTCGTTGATGAACATGAGCACCGCGTCCAGGATGAAGGATTTGGTCGGCGGTCCGGCCAGGGCCAGGTCAAGCGCCTTGCCCGGATCGTTCAGCTTGAGGTTCAGGTTGATCAGCCTGAGCCGCGCTTCGGGAAAGGAATCGCTCTGTTCGAGGATGGAGCCGTAGATGCCCTCGGCGGCCACGTAGTCCTTGGCCAGTTCGTACTGGTAGGCCAGTTCGACCAGCGCCTCGGTGAATTCCGGGTCCATGGCCACGGCCTTCTTGAGGTTGGCGATGGCCGCCTTGCGCATGCCCAGGTTCCCCTGGACCCTGCCCATGGCGTACAGGGCGTCGGCCGAGCGTTCCTTTTCGGGGATCTTCTTGAGCACATCCAGGGCCTTGGCGTCCTGGCCGGCGTCCATGAGCATCTGCCCCAGCCGTTCCCGGGCCTCGCCGTCTTTCGGATGCCGCGCCAGGAAGCCGTCCATGATGGCGATGGCATCGTCGGGGCGGTTGTCGGCCACATAGGAATTGGCCAGATACACGGTCAGCAGTCGATTGTCCGGGAATCTCTCCAGCCCTTCCTTGAGGGCGGCGCGGGACCGGCCGGTGCCCTCGGGGTGGTTCCAGAACATGCCCGCCTTCTCCACATACAGCTCGGGAGTGGGGGCCTGGGCCAGTATCCGGTCCAGGGCGGCCACGGCCCGGGTGTGGATGTCGTTGACTTCCGGAGTGGTCAGGGCCGAGCGCTCGCCTTCCTGGATGTGGCGTTGCAACTTGTGCAGCAGGTCCTGATAGACCAAATAATCGTAGTCGAGCCGGGCCGAGTCGGTCATGGACGGGGCGGGCAGGGGCTTGGTCGCGGCGGTCTGCGCGGCGCAGCCGGCCATGGCCAGGAGCGCGAAGAGCGCCAACGCGGCCAGTGCGGTGTGAGGGTCAGGCCTAGAGAATCGTTTCATCCATGCGTCCCGATTGGCGTTGCCGCCGATTAGTCGTGTTCCAGCACCCAGTCTCTGGAAAAATCCTTGACCTTGTCCGTGAGGTGCTCGCGGATCTTGGTCATCAGCCGCGCCTCGATCTGGCGCACCCGCTCCCGGGTCACGCCGAATTCCTCGCCGATCTCGCGCAGGGTCACGGGGTCGTCGGAGAGGAGCCTGCGGTCGAGGATGGCCAGTTCCTTGTCGTTCAGGGAGGAGCGTATTTCCCTGATGTTGTTCATGAGCAGATCGACGATCTGGTCGTTGGCGATGGACTCTTCCACGCCCGGGGAGAGGGACGGCAGGAAGTCCATCTTGGTGGCGTCGGAATCGTCGCCCAGCGGGGTGTTCAGGGACATGTCGTTCTTGGACAGCCGCTGGTCCATCTCGTCGATTTCGGCCTCGGACACGCCGAGCCGTTCGCTCAGGGCCTCGGTGGAGGGGTCGAACCCCAGAGTCTGGAGGCGCTGGCGCTCCTTGTTCAGGTTGTAAAAGAGCTTCCGCTGGGTCTGGGTGGTCCCTATCTTGACCATCCGCCAGTTGTCCATGATGTACTTCAGGATGTACGCCTTGATCCAGAAGGCCGCGTAGTAGGAGAACTTGATCCCCTTTTCCGGGTCGAATTTGGTCACGGCCTTGAGCAGGCCGACGTTGCCTTCCTGAATCAGGTCCAGCCCGTTCTGCATCCAGCGGCGCTGGAAGTCCATGGCGATCTTGACCACCAGACGCAGGTGCGAGGACACCAGCTTGAAGGCCGCGTCCTGGTCGTTGTTCTCCTGGACCCGTTTGGCCAGGGCGTATTCCTCTTCCGGCTCCAGCATGGGAAACCGGGCGATCTCCTTGAGGTACATCTGGAGCGGGTCGCGAATCCGCACCGCCTTGGAGGAGGGCGCGAGCTTCAGCGCCGGGAGCCGCTTCTCCAGTCCGTCGGCCTTGGCCGGGACGCCGGCGGCGATGTCGCTCGCCGTGTCGTCGGCGTCGAGGTCGTCCTCGTCAAAGCCGCCGTCAAAGTCGTCGCCGTCGAGATCATCCTCGTTGAAGTCGGTCTCCTCGAAGTCGTCGTCCTCGACGATTTCCGGTTCGACCACCGTAGTCGTTTTTTCAGATATCATTGTGCAATATGGATGCGGCGCAAGGGCGCCCGGTTCAATACAAATATAAGAGCAAGAAGGTGACACTATAGATTTTGCCCGACCTTATCAATGATTTTCAAGAGAGCGCAACTTGTGCAAAACAATGCGCATCGGTGCCCGGGGGTGACTGTAAATGATCAAGAAAAGGCTTGCGTTCCGGCGGTTCCATCGCTACATCAAGACATCTTGATATAAGAATACGTCGGCCCGCGAATGGCTCCTCCTCCGGGGAAGGGCGTCCACCCGGCCGCACGCTCGAATGGACGGAGGATACCAGTGCCCGATTTCAGGTCAATACTCGACGACGACAGGATCTATTATTTCGACGGCGGCTACGGCACCCTGTTGCAGAGCCGTGGGCTGCCCGCCGGGCTTTCCCCGGAGCTGTGGGGCCTCAAGGAGCCGGACGTCATCCGCGCCGTGCACCAGGATTACCTGGAGGCCGGGGCGGACATCCTGACCACCAATACCTTCGGCGGGTCGCGCCCCAAGCTCGGCCTGAGCGCCGATCCCTTCGAGCTGAACCGAGCCATGACCGCCATCGCCCGCGAAGTGGCCGGGGACCGGGCCTTCGTGGCCGCCTCCATCGGGCCCACCGGGCACTTCGTCAAGCCGCTGGGCGAGATGACCTTCCGCGAGCTGGTGGACATCTTCAAAGAGCAGATCAAGGGGTGCGTGGCCGGGGGCGCGGATCTCATCCTGGGCGAGACCCACTTCGACCTGGCCGAGGCCAAGGCCGTGGTCATCGCCGCGCGCATGGTCTGCGACCTGCCCGTTGCGATCTCCATGACCTTCGAGGGCGCGGCCTCCCTGACAGGCACTTCGCCGCTGACCTTTGTGGACACCATGCAGAACATGGGCGTCGAACTCATCGGCACCAACTGTTCGGCCGGGCCCGAGCAGATGCGCGATACCCTGCGCGCCTGGGCGCCGCGTCTCTCGACCCCGACCTTTGCCGAAGCCAATGCGGGCCTGCCCGAACTGGACGCGAACGGCAATACCGCCTTCCGCCTGCAACCCGGGCCCTTCGCCGCGCAGGCCGCGCAGTTCGCCGGGCTCGGGGCCAAGTTCATCGGCGGTTGCTGCGGGACCACGCCCGCGCACATTCGCGCCCTGCGCGACAAGGTCGGCGACGCCCGCTGGCAACGGCCGAGCCGGACCGACACCGCCCAACTGGTCCTGACTTCCCGCTCGGTGTCCGTGCCCGTGGGATTCGACCATCGCGGCGTGATCATCGGCGAACGCATCAATCCCACGGGCAAGAAACAGCTCACGGCCGAGCTTCAGGAATCGGTGTTTTCCGAGGCCCTGCGCCTGGCCGCCGAGCAGGCCGAGCTGGGCGCCCCGGTGCTCGACGTCAACGTGGGTGCGCCCCTGGTGGACGAGACGGCGCTGCTGCCCGAGTTGATCACCGCCCTGCTGGGCCGGGTGACCACGCCCCTGTCCATCGACTCCAACGACCCGGCGGCCGTGGAGGCCGGGCTGTGGGCCTATCCCGGCTCGCCCCTGGTCAACTCCATCTCCGGGGAGCCGGGCAAGATGGAGCGGCTCGGCCCCCTGTGCAAGCTCTTCGGCGCGCCGTTCATCCTTCTGCCCATCGTGGGCAACAAGCTTCCGGTGACCGCGGCCGAACGGTTGGCGGTCATCGAGGACCTCCTGGCCCGGGCCGACGCGCTCGGCATCCCGCGCCGCCTGATCATGGTGGACGCCCTGGCCCTGACCGTCTCGTCCAAGCCCGAGGCGGCCCGGCATTCCCTGGACGTCATGCGCCATTGCCGCGATGCCTGGGGGCTGCCCACGACCATCGGCCTGTCCAACATATCCTTCGGGCTGCCCGCCCGCGAACTGCTCAATTCCACCTTCCTGTCCCTGTCCATGGCCTCGGGGTTGTGCTCGTTCATCTCCAATCCCAACTCCGCGCGCATCCAGGAGACCCTGCACGCCGCCGAGGTCCTGCTCAACCGCGACCCGCAGGCCGCCAGCTACATCGATAAGTTCTCGGGTTGGGTTGGCGGGGGCGGGGCCCAGGCCGCATCAGCCCAGGCCGCGCCCTCCGGGACCGCCTCCATGCCGCCGGTCCAGGCCGCGGTGGTCAAGGGCGACAAGGACAACGTGGTCGGGCTGGTGGAGACCGAACTGGGCAAGGGCATGTCCGCCATGGACATCGTCAACGACCTGCTTATCCCCGGCATCCTCGTGGTCGGCGACAAATATGAGACCAAGGAATACTTCCTGCCCCAACTCCTGCAATCCGCCGAGACCATGCAGGCCGCCTTCCAGCGTCTCAAACCGCTGCTGGAGGAGGACGGCGGGGCGGGCGCGCGCCCGGTCATCGTCATGGCCACGGTGGAGGGCGACATCCACGACATCGGCAAGAACATCGTCTGCCTGATGCTCAAGAACTACGGCTTCGAGGTCGTGGACCTGGGCAAGGACGTGCCCGCCGCCAAGATCGTGGACGCCGCCGAGCGACACGATGCCGTGCTCATCGGCCTGTCCGCGCTCATGACCACCACCATGGTGCGCATGGAGGACACCGTTCGGCTCGTGGCCGAACGCAATCTCCGCGCCAAAGTCATCATCGGCGGGGCTGTGGTCACCGAGAAATTCTGCAAGGCCATCGGCGCGCACGGCTGGTCCACCGACGCCGTGGCCGCCGTCAAGCTGGCCCAGCGGCTGACGCAGTAGCTTCCGATGGCCGGGGAAGCGGGGGGGCTTTTGAGAAAAAGATTCCCTTCCCGTTTCCGCCGGACCTTCCAATTTCTCCATCAAGAGACGACTTGCGCCCCCTACGGACGCCGTCCTTCCGCAATCGTGAGTTGACCGGGGATTGCGGGCGTTTCTATTGGGAGTGCGACTTTGCTACCCCAAGTCGAACATCGAGATGCGTCATGAGAAAATTGAGGTTCGCCGCCGCCCTGCCGAGGCCCGCGCCGCGACAAGATACTTGACCCCGTGGTGGATTTGGGGGAGGGGTGCACGTGCTTTTATTTGGTATTCAACTCTGGTAGAGTGCCCCAAACCCACTCCCGAGGTGCTTCATGAAGAAAATATGGCTCATCACCGCCCTGGCCCTGGGGCTTCTGGCTCTGAGCGCCTGTTCCGGCGAATCCGGCGACGACCCCAAGACCAGCGGCGCGGCCCTGGCCCCCGCCCACGGGACGGCCGCTTCGTCAGGCTCCATCCCCTTCCTGGGCGAATCCGAACTCGATCAATACCTCAAGGCCAACGCGGGCAAACCCACCATGCTCTTTTTCTGGGCCACCTGGTGCCCGTCCTGCAAGCAGCAGATCCCCGAACTGGCGGAACTGCAAAAGACCAGGGGCGACGGGATCAACGTCATCGCCCTGTCCGTGGACGAGAACGAGGACGCCCTCAAGCGGTATCTGGACAAGCACCCCCTGGGCGTGCCCGTCTACTGGGGCGACCAGGCCCTGGCCCGCAAGTTCCGGGTGGAGGCCATCCCCACCCTGGTCATCTTCGATAAGAACGGCAAACAGATCTTCGCCCAGGCGGGGGTCTTCCCCGGCTCCATGCTCGGTGCCATGGCCGACAACCTCAACCAATAGACAATTATGATTCGCAAAGCACGCATAGGGGACGTCAAGGCCATCCACGGCCTGCTCATGCTCACCGATCAGCATGACGGCCTGGTCCTGCCCCGGTCCTTCAGTCAGCTCTATTCGCACCTGCGCGACTTTCTGGTCGCCCTGGACGACGATGGCACGGTCATCGGCTGTTGCGCCCTGAACATCATCTGGGACAATCTGGCCGAGATCCGATCGCTGGTCGTCATGTCCTCCCACCGGGGCAAGAATCTCGGCCGCACGCTGGTCGAGACCTGTCTGTCCGAGGCCGTCACCTTGGGCATCTACAAGGTCTACACCCTGACCGAGGTGCCCGGCTTCTTCAAGAAGGTCGGCTTCGTGCAGGAGGAAATGGACACCCTGAACCAGAAAATATTCCTGGACTGCCTCAACTGTCCGAGGTTCCCCGACCTCTGCAATGAAGTGGCCATGATCATCAACCTGTAACTCTCGACAAGACCATGGCACATAAACTGACTCCGTTTCTTACCGCCGAACAGATAGCCGGACGCAACGCGGAACTGGGCCGCGAAATCACCGCGTCCTACACTGGCGACAGCCCCCTCGTCTGTATCTGCGTGCTCAAGGGCGCGTTTCTCTTTTTTGCGGATATCATCCGGCGCATCGACCGCGATATTGAAATAGATTTCGTACGATTGGCCAGCTACGGATCGGCCACGGCCAGGTCCGAGGACATCGTTTTTTCCAAGGATCTGGAGATATCCATCGAGGGCAAGGATGTCCTGGTCATCGAGGATATCGTGGACACCGGCCATTCCATGGACTTCCTGCTCCACGTACTCAGGCGCAGAAATCCAAAGAGTTTGAAAATTTGTGCGCTTATTGATAAGCATGAGCGACGGGAAAAAGCCGTGACCGTCGATTTTGCCGGTTTCAAGCTGAGCGACGGATTCATCGTCGGCTATGGCCTGGACTATGACGAACGATACAGGGAGCTGGGCGGTATTTTTGAGCTGTCCACCGACTCTTAGAGCCAACTAACCGGATTTTCTGGAGATCGTGTTATGATCGTCACCTGCCCGAATTGCGAGACCAACTACAACCTGCCCGATGAGAAGATCCCAGCGGGCGGGGCCAAGGTCAAGTGCTCCAAGTGCGCGCACGTGTTCAAGGTCGAATTGCCTCCGCCGTCTCCGGAAGAGGAGTTCGAGGCCCTGCTTGAAGACGAGACCCCGGACGCGGGCGAAGCGTTTGACGAGACTTTCGAGGACGTTGCCGCCGGTGCGGATGCGGCGGTCGGTAAGGCCACCACGCCTGCGGAGGACGACCGGGCCGACGAGGTCGTGGAAGACATGTCCGACATGGACGGCTTGTTCGACGACGAGGAGCCCGATGCGGCGGCCGGTGACGAGCCCGAGACGGAGGAGGACGACCTGTTCGCCGAGGTGAGCGGCGGGGAGGAGGAGTCCGACGATCTCTTTGCCGACGATGGCGAGGAGGACGATGGCGATCTTTTCGAGGACGCGGACGAAGCCGAGCCCGACGACGGCAATGCGTTGTTCACCGACGCCGACGCGGACGAGGACGAGGACGAGCTTGCGGGCGGACTGGGCGACAGCCTGGAGCTCGACGAGACCCCCGAACCCGCCGGGCGCAAATCCCTGGGCTGCCTGATCGTTCTGCTCGTTCTGGCGGTGGGCGTCGGCGCGGCCATCTATTTCCGGGTCTGGACCATGGCCGGCGTAGACCTGGGCGACATGCTCAAGAACGTGCCCTTCGTGGGCCAGTTGTTCATGGAGGAGACCGGCGGCGGCGAGCAGGCCGCGCCGGGCGAATCTCCGGCCGAGCGCGTGCGCAAGATCGAGCTGAAGAACGTCAAGCAGTATTACGTCAGGAACGAGAAGGTCGGCGACCTGTTCGTGGTCGAGGGCAAGGCGGTCAACACGTTCTCCAAGCCCAAGGAGCGGATCAAGGTCGAGGTCATCCTCTACGATGCGGCCAACAATGTTCTGACCTCCCAGGCGTTCCTGTGCGGCAACGTGCTCTCTCAGTTCCAGCTCCAGGTGCAGACCGAGAAGGAAATCGCCGACGGCCTGGCCTCGGATGTGGGCATCTTGTCCAACAACACCTTCATCCGGCCCGGAGCGTCCACGCCGTTCATGGCCGTGTTCTTCAAACCGCCCGAGGGCGTCAAGGAGTTCATGGTCAAGGTGGTGGACGTGGGCGACCCGAAGTAGGGGCCCCCGTCGGAGGCAAATGGGAAATTCAGCGGGTGGATGCCGATATCCACCCGCCTTTTTTGAGGGCTCGGACAAAAAACGGGATATTTTTCACATAAGGCTTGCTTTTCCCGAATAACAAGCGGAATAACAAGGGGTTATCAGCGTGATCGGGGAGAAGGAAAAGAGCCGTTCTTGCGGAAAAAGACGTTGACGGGAATCGGCGGCGTGTGCTACTTCTCCTCCACTTGTGAAGGATTGCACGAAATGCCGATATCGGGTTTAAACCGCCGCCGGCGCGTGTGGGAAACGGCCTTCACGAGGTGCGAACATGCTCTTTTCAAAAGATGATCGAGTGGTGCAGATCACTCAGCTCGGCGGCACCGCTGGAACGATGGGACTGCATATCGTCTCGGCCACCGTCGTCGGTTTGACCATCGGGTATTTCCTGGACGACTACTTCGGGACCAAGCCCTGGCTGATCATGACCTTCTTCTTTTTGGGGATCGTCGCCGGGTTCAAGATGGTCTTCGAGGATTTCCGGCGTCTCCAGAGGCGTGAAGAGGCAAAAAAAGCAAGTTCTTTGAAACAGGATGGAGAAAAGAGTGCTGGGCAGGATGAACCAAAGGCTTGAGCGGCTGCTCGTCAAAAGCGGCTTCACCAAGCCGGACGTGCGCATCGTTGTCCGCAATCAGATTTATGTGTCGCTGGGGACCTCTCTAGTGATCATGCTGGTAACACTGTTTTCCCGGTGGTCCCTGGCCTATCTGGCGGGGGCGTTGATCGCCCTCATCAACTTCTGGACACTTGCCCGCGTGACCCAGTCGTTGGTGTACGACAGGAAGCGAGGACCATATCTTCTGTTTGTCATATTCATGGGAAAAATGACTCTGAGCGGGCTGGCCCTCTGGTGGCTGATCGGAGTCGAACGGGTTCCCCACTGGGGGTTGATAACGGGTTTGGGCACCGTGGTGGTCAACATTACGGCAACCGGTCTGAGTCAGTTGGGGAAGAAATAGCCGAGCTGCTTTTAAGGAGGCTTCGATATGGGTTTTTCAGGCGGATTGCCGCATCCTCTCTTGTACATGGATATGCTCAAAAGCGTCGGCCATTGGGGTGCCCACGTTGAGCAGCTCCTGGGCGTAGACAGCATCAACCACGTGCTCTACATGTGGCTGGTCATGGCCATCATTCTCTGCTTGGGCCTGATGGTCCGCAGCCGTTTGCAGCTGGTCCCCGGCGGTCTCCAGAACGTCTTCGAGACCATCATCGGCGGGCTGGAGGACTTCGTCGTCGCCAACCTGGGCGAGGAAGGCCGTCAGTTCATGCCGCTCCTGTGTACCATTTTCATTTTTATCCTGGGCATGAACTGGCTCGGGCTGATCCCGGGCTGCGACGCGCCTACCGCGAACATCAACACGCCGGCGGCCATGGCCATCATCGTGTTCTGTTTCTACCAGTTCACCGGCATCAAGAAATGGGGCTTCGGCTACATCAAGCACTTCATGGGCCCGGTCGGGTTCCTGGCTCCGCTCATGCTCATCCTTGAGCCGATCTCCCACCTTGCCCGCCCGCTCAGCCTGACGCTTCGTCTCTTCGGCAACATCCGCGGCGAGGAAATCGTCCTGATCCTGATGTTCTTCCTGGCGCCGATCCTCGGCTCCCTGCCGATGTACTTCCTGTTCGTCCTGGCGAAGACCATCCAGGCGTTCATCTTCTTCATGCTGACCATGCTCTACCTGCAAGGCGCCATCGAGCACGCGCACTAGGAGCGGTCCGCCAATCTTGGGGAAATGGTCCTTGGACCAAAACAATATTATGCAATCCATTTGGAGGATTCACATGAAAATCGCGAAGATTCTGTTCACCACCCTGGCTATGGTTCTGGTTGCTTCCGTTGCCTTCGCCGCTGAAGGCGCCGATCCGGTCATGTCCGCCAAGGCCTACGCCACCGCCATCGGCATGGGCATCGCCGCCGGTCTGTGCGGTATCGGCCAGGGCATGGGCGTGAAGGGTGCTTGCGAAGGCATCGCCCGCAACCCCGAAGCCGGTGGTCAGCTGTCCACCACCCTGATTCTGGGCCTGGCCTTCATCGAGTCTCTGGCCATTTACGCCCTGGTTGTTAACCTGATCCTGCTCTTCGTGGTCTAATTTCAGGTTTACGAAAGCTTTTGAAGGGGAGGCTTCGGCCTCCCTTTTTCAGCCTCTTTCATGTTAAGAATTTCACATGGCTAGGCCGATCTTGACCGGAAAGAGCTCTAAGATATGAAAAGCGAACACATCCCCAAAGCGACCATCGGACGGCTTGCCGTCTACATCCAGGTCCTCGAAAACCTCCTGCGTGACGGCAACGAGGTTATCTCTTCCGAGCGCCTGGCTCGCGCCTGCTCCGTCAATTCCTCCCAGATTCGAAAGGATCTGGCGTACTTTGGTGAATTCGGCGTCCGTGGCGTAGGATACTACGTCCAGGAGCTGATCACCTCCATCAAGCAGTCGCTGGGCATCGACCGGCAGTGGAAATGCGCCTTGATCGGCGTGGGCAACATGGGCAGCGCCCTGCTGCGCCATCACGATTTCGAGAAGCGCGGGTTCAAGATCTGCGCCGCCTTCGATTGCGATCCGGACAAGATCGGGCTTGAATTCGAAGGCATGGAGATCGTCTGCCCCACGCACCTCAAGGAGCAGGCCCCGGAATTGGGCCTTGAAATCGGCATTATCGCCACCCCCCCGGATCGGGCGCAACGCGCGGCCAACCACCTCGTGGAGGCCAACATCCGGGGTATCATCAACTTCGCCCCGTCCAGGATCAACGTGCCCAAGCACATCCCCGTGGAGTACGTTGATTTCTTCGACCACCTGTATTCCATTGCGTTCCAGATAACCCTCGGCAGCGATTAGGACAGGCGCGCACCTGTCCCGAGGGTCGCCTTCGTTTCCTTCGAAGGTCAGCCGTTACGCTTGCGGCGCGGTTCGGGAGACTGCCGAATCGTGCGGCTTTTTGTCGTTTTGCGGAAGAGCCCGCCGTGCGCATGGAACAGAAAGGCCGCCCCCGGGGGCGGCCTTTTCGTCTTTTCCCGAGGGGAGGGAGCGGCTAGGCGGTCCGCTTTCTGACCTTCAGGTTCATGAACTCCACGAACAGCGAGAACGCCATGGCGAAATAGATGTACCCGCGATCAATGTGCTTGTGCATGCCCTCGGCCATGAGGAAAATGCCGACCAGCAGCAGGAAGGAGAAGGCGAGCATCTGCACCGTGGGATGGGCGGACACGAACGCCGAAACCGGCCCGGCGAACCACAGCATGACCCCCACGGCAATGACGATGGCCGCGATCATGACCGTGAGGTGCTGGGCCATGCCCACGGCGGTGATGACCGAGTCCAGGGAAAAGACCACGTCGAGCAGCAGGATCTGAATGACGGCCCCGGCATAGGAGCGGACGGCCCGGTCCGTCCCCTCGCCCGGAGGCGGTCCTTCCAGCTTATCGTGGATTTCGTGGGTGGCCTTGGCCAGCAGGAATAGCCCGCCGGTCAGCAGAACCACGTCGCGGCCCGAGACCACATGCCCGAGCAGGGTGAACAGCGGCGCGGTCAGCCCCATGATGGCCGAGATGGCCAACAACAGGGCGATGCGGGTGACCATGGCCAGCCCGATGCCCAGCCGCCTGGCCGCGTCCCGCGAGGCTGCGGGCAGCTTGTTGGTGACCACCACCACGAAGACGATGTTGTCGATGCCGAGCACGATCTCCAGCCCGGCCAGGGTGACCAGGGCGATACCGTTTTCCAGGGTCCACAGTCCTTCGAACATGCCGTTTCCTCGGTCTGGGGTTTTGATGGGGCCAGTATGAAGGAAGCCCGGCGCGGAATCAATCGGCCGGTGTCGAAGCCGCGTACAGCCCGACCCATCCGTCCATGAAGGTACGCTCCAGCCGGGCGGTCAGCCCGGCGCGGCCCAGGAGGGGGAGTGCGCCGCCGTCGGCCATGTAGTCGAGGAACCGGGCGTGGTGTTCGCGTCCGGCCAGTCGTTCGACCATGCGGATGGCCCGGCCCGTGAGCCAGGACTGGTTCGGGCCCGCCGAGATGTAGTCGGCCACGAGGACGAGCCCGCCCGGTTGAATCATGCGGCGGGCCTCGGTCAGGATGGCCCGGGCCGTGAGCAGGGGCTTCTCGTGCAGGGCGAAGCTGATGGATACGGCGTTGAAGCCGTGGTCCGGCAGGGGCAGGGCCGCGGCATCGGCCAGGATGTAGGTCGCGCCGGGCCGCTTGCGCCCGGCCACGGCGAGCATGTGCGGGGAGAGGTCCACGCCGGTCACGGACAAGCCCAGAGCGAGGGCTTGCCGGGCCAGGAGCCCGGTGCCGCAGCACAGGTCCAGGATGTTTCCGCCCGCCTTGGCCAGCCGTTCGGCCATGGCCTGGTGGATGGGGCGCAGGGGCGCGCCGACCAGGGGATCGTACAGGGTGGCGATGCGGCCGTATTCATCCATGGGATCAATCTCCGGCCGTCGAGAGAATGTGCCGGATTCGGTCCTCGGGAAGCCCATGTCGGGTATAGATGGCCGCCAGTTCCCCGGATTTGGCCATCTCGCCCATGCGCCGGTCGAAGATGTCCCGCAGGCGGATTCCCTCGGACGTGGGCGCGAAAAGCGGGACCACGTCCATGCTCATGAACCGGGAAAAACCGAATTCGGTCGATGGCAGGCCGGATTTGCGCACGGCGTCTTTGAGCATGGTTTCTTCGCCGACGACATAGCGGACGCGTCCCCGGTCGAGCATGTGGATGGCCGAGGTTCTGTCATACGTGGTCTGGGGTCGAATCCGCACCGGCAGCAGCCGCTGGAAGTCGTGGCCGTACAGGTGGGCGACTTTTTGGCCCGCCAGGTCGTGAAGGCCGGAAAATCCCCGGGCAGAGACATAGACCACGGCCAGGTCGTAGGCGATGATGACCGATCGGGCCTGGCCTGCCCCTTCCGGTGTGCCTTTGGAAGTCAGCGTGCATTGGATGCTCCCCCTGGACAGTTCATCGCGGGCGCGGAGGTAGGGAATGTCCCGGTGGATCAGGTCGTAGCCAGCCGGGGCCAGGGCGGCCCGGAGCACTTCGGTGACGAAGCCGGTGTTGTCGTTGCGCACGGCGTCCCCGGACTCGGGCATGCCGAATACGCAGACGGGCACGGGCGACCAGTCGTCCTCGGGCGCGATGGGGGCCGTGGCGCCTGCGCGGGCGGGATGCGCGGACAGGAGCAGGGCGAACAGTGCGGCGGCAAGTATTCGTAGGGGGGGCATGGTACGAAGCATAGCATCCCCGGGAGATCAAGTCATCCATCTTGCCCGGTGCCGGATTGAGACCAGGGTGCCCCCATTGGACTGCGTTTCGGCAACTGTGCTAGTCTCCGATCCACAGGGGGGAAGGCATGAAATTCACCGGGGTCAATCTGCTCGACGAACTGGACCGGCCCGAGCTGGCCGATCTGCGATCGGTTTTCCGCAAGCGCACCTTTGCCAAGAACACCGTCATCTTTCGGCCGGACGAGGGCGAGGATCTGGTCTTTGTGGTCGCCTCGGGCCGCATCCGGGTCTATCTGGCCTATGAGGACAAGGAGTTCACCCTGGCCATCCTCAACCCCGGCGATCCCTATTCGACCCACTCCGGCTGCTACATCCAGACCATGGAGGATGCGGAAATTCTGGTCACGGATGTGCGCTCGGTCAAGCGCTGCATGGCCGAAATCCCCCTGTTCACGCGGACCATGGTCCGCGTGTTGGGGCATATCCTGCGCAACTCCTTCTCGATTATCGGCGGTTTGGCCTTCAAGGATATCTACAACCGGCTCATGGATTTCATCCTGGCCGAGGCTCGGGCCTTGGGCGCACCGGAGAACGGCGGCTGCCTGCTCCGGCTGGACCTGACCATCGAGCAGCTCTCACGCCTCATGGGCGCCACGCGTCAGACCGTGTCCACCCTGCTCAACGACATGGAGCGGGCCGGACTGATGGAAAAACGCGGTCGCGGCGAATACTTCATCCACGACCTTGACGCTTTGGCCAAGGCCGCTGGCGGAGATTCGGAACGATCAGGCAAACCAGTCGGTTAACCGGTCGTAAACCTGGGGGCTGACGGTGAATCCGTCGCTGCCCGCCGGGAAATCGCCCCGCCAGAACCGGGCGCGGGTATTGATCGTCCGGATAACGTCTTTCGCCTTTGTCTCCGAGAGGTTGAGTTCGCTCACGATGTCGGAGACCGTAAAACGGAAGGGGGATTCATCGTTTGAATATCCCTGCCGGATGAAGTCCAGAACGCCTTTGATGTCATTGTATTTTGCCATGTCGTCTCCTGGGTTCGTTTCGTGATCGATCTGTCTGTTTCTTTTTTTCTTCCTTCTATCGTTATATGTATGGACAGACTAAGTCATCCTGAAAATGCAAAATTTTGGGAGTCGTCCCGTCGTCCACCGTGCCGCCACCCATCTTCTGAACGATTTTTCACTTGTTCAGCCGTTTTGTCCCGAAAAGGGGCTTTGAGGAGATATATTTCCAGTAAAACGGCAAAACATCCCCTTGTTTCCTGGCCGTTTTTCGGAAAACAGCCGTTTTTCCGCCTTATTTGTCGGCCAGCCGACATACGCCAACCGCGAGAATCGGTATTGTTGGTCGCAGTAGCCGCAAACTTAGTACACGGCCCGGGCGGGTTGCATTCATCAAGCCCGGCAAAAGGGATAGGAGGTACATCCATGGCAAAGGAACCGAGACCTATTGAAGAACTGACCATTTGGGACGACGCCAAGGCCATGCTCAGGAAGGCCCGCGCCGAAGGCATCCAGACCGTCCATGACCGGCTGGACAGGCAGACCCCGCATTGCAAATTCTGCGAGTTGGGGACCACCTGCCGCAACTGTACCATGGGCCCGTGCCGGGTCAGCGAGAAGAATCCGCTGGGCGTGTGCGGCGCCGACGCCGACGTCATCGTGGCCCGCAACTTCGGTCGGTTCGTGACCGGCGGCGCGGCCGGACATTCCGACCACGGGCGCGACCTGATCGAGGTCCTGGAGGCCATCGTCGAGGGCGAGACCAAAGATTACAAGATCACCGAGGAGAACAAGCTGCGGGCCATCGCCGGGGAAATCGGCATCGAGACTGA
The DNA here is from genome assembly GCF_017351175.1 of Desulfovibrio sp. Huiquan2017. Lineage (NCBI taxonomy): Bacteria > Pseudomonadati > Thermodesulfobacteriota > Desulfovibrionia > Desulfovibrionales > Desulfovibrionaceae > Desulfovibrio > Desulfovibrio sp. Huiquan2017. Next base: position 88,522 of record NZ_JAFMPN010000017.1, read on the forward strand.
CGGCCGCCCGACCATGGACGTGGCCCACGACGTCATGGAATGTTTCTTTGCGGACTTCGGTTCGCGCAAGAGGGAGGTCTCCTTCCTGTCCCGGGTGCCCCAGGTGCGTAAGGACAAGTGGGCGGCGCTCAAGATGACCCCGCGCGGCGTGGACCGCGAGATCGCCGAGATGATGCACCGCACTCACATGGGGTGCGACAACGACGCGCCCAACACCCTCATCCATGCGGCCCGCACGGCCCTGGCCGACGGCTGGGGCGGCTCCATGATCGGCACCGAACTGTCCGACGTCATCTTCGGCGTGCCCACGCCCAAGATGTCCACGGCCAATCTCGGGGTCATCAAGGCCGACAAGGTCAATCTGCTGGTCCATGGTCATAATCCCGTGGTCTCCGAGATGATCCTGGCCGCCGCCCGCGAGCCCGAACTGGTCAACCGCGCCAAGGAGCTGGGCGCGACCGGCATCAACGTGGCGGGCTTGTGCTGCACCGGCAACGAACTGCTCATGCGCCAGGGCATCCCCATGGCGGGCAACCATCTGATGACCGAACTGGCCATCATCACCGGGGCGGTGGAGGCCATCGTGGTCGATTACCAGTGCATCATGCCGTCCCTGGTCCAGATCTCCGGCTGCTACCACACCAAGTTTATCGACACCGCCAACAAGGCGCGTTTCACCGGGGCCATCCACTTCGACTTCCAGCCCAAGACCGCCATGGAGCAGGCCCGCGAGATCGTGTCCATCGCGGTGGAGGCGTTCGCCCAGCGTGATCCGGGCCGGGTGGACATCCCCTGCGAGCCCATTGAGATCATGACCGGCTTCTCCAACGAGGCGGTCACGGCCGCGCTTGGCGGCTCGCTGGACCCGTTGGTTCAGGCCATCGCCTCGGGCGACATCCGCGGCGCGGTGGGCATCGTTGGCTGCAATAATCCCAAGATCAAACAGGATTCCATGAACGTGAAGCTCGCTGAGGAGCTGATCAAGAAGGACATCCTTGTGCTCGTCACCGGCTGCGTGACCACGGCCGCGGGCAAGGCCGGGCTGCTCGTGCCCGACGCCATCGAAAAGGCCGGACCGGGCCTGAAAAAGGTCTGCGGCGCGCTGGGCATCCCGCCGGTCCTGCACTACGGCTCCTGCGTGGACAACGCCCGCATCCTCCAACTGTGCGCGGCCCTGGCCAATGCCCTGAACGTGGACATCTCGGACCTGCCCGTGGGCGCGTCCTCGCCCGAATGGTACTCCGAGAAAGCCGCCGCCATCGGCCTCTACGCCGTGGCCTCGGGCATCTACACGCACCTGGGCCATCCGCCGAACATCCTCGGCTCCAAGGCCGTCACCGACCTGGCCGTGTCCGGACTCGAAGACTTGGTCGGCGCGACCTTCTTCATCGAAGGGGACATGGTCAAGGCCGCCGACATGTTCGACGAACGCATCAAAGCCAAGCGCAAAGGCCTCGGCCTGAGCGAGTAGAGGGAGGCCTCCGGCGGCCAGAGGGGAAACTTTTGCAAAAGTTTCCCCTCTGGACTCCCCTTCAAAACTTTTTGCAGGCGCATCCGCGCGTGCGAGGGTTGCGGCGGGGAGTGCCGGGGCACCCGATCTCTTGCTTCATCGTCAAGACGACAGGATTCTTTGCCGCTCCCGTATCCCCCTCGCGAAGCGACATAAAAAATTTAGGAAAGGAGAGGGGATGGGGGTCCGGGGGAAGGGGAGAGGGACAACCCTTTTCAAAGGGTTTCCCTCTCCCCTTCCCCGGCCGCCGGAGGCATCTCTCATGAAAATAGCGTTTGCAGGCAAGGGCGGCGTGGGCAAGACCTCGGTGTGCGCGTGGGTGGCGGACTGGCTGGCCCGTAGCGGCAGGAACGTGTGGCTGGTGGACGCGGACACGGCCTTGTCCCTGGGGCAGGCCTCGGGGCTTTCCCCCGCGGCGTTGCCCGAACCGCTTGTCCGGCGCGGTGATCTGGTGCGCGAACGCATTCACGCGGGCGGTTTCCTGAATCTGAATCCAGAGGTGGGCGACCTGCCCGAGGAACTGGCCGTGGACCTGCCGCTGGGCGGCGAGCCGATGCCGGGTGTGACGGCGGGACACAAGCGGCTGCTGGTCATGGGCGCGGTGACCAATGCGGGCGGCGGGTGCGCCTGTGACGCCAACGCGCTTTTGAAGGCGCTTCTCGCACACGTTGTCATGGACCGCGACGAGTGGGTCCTGGTGGATCTGGAGGCGGGCGTGGAGCATCTCGGACGCGGCACCGTGGCCCATGTGGACGGGCTGGTGGTGGTGTCGGAACCGAGCATGCGCAGTTTGCAGACCGGAGCCGAAGTGGGACGCATGGCCGCGGACTTGGGGCTGGATAACCAAGTGCTGGTGCTCAACCGGCACGGGGGTGGGGAGCCGCCCCGGCTGGACGGATTACCCGGGCGCTGGTTGGCCGTGCCGATGCTGGCCGGGCTGGCGGCGCGTCAGATGACGGACGGCTCCGTGCTCGGGCTGCCCGAGAGCGACAGGCTGGACGGCCTGGTGCGTGACCTGCTGCGTGACCTGCTGGAACACCTCGCAGGTTGACCCGCCGATCACCGGCGCGTGCGCCTGAGGGCCTCGTTTTATTCCATTTTTGTGGATATTTATAATTGCGTAAACCTATCATGGAGAGCATTTTTTAGGTTCAGAAGTGGGGGGATGTCGTGCAATGGTGAGAGTCCTGGAGGTGTTGGATGGGTTGGAAGGATTGTAAACTCTGTTTCAAATTCGCTGTGGGTTTTGGTTCGGTGTTGCTGTTGTTGGTGGTGCTCGGGGGCTGGTCGCTGTTCGGCATCAGCGGCATCGTCGGCAATGCGCGGGAGGTGATTACCGGGAACAAGCTTCGCGGCAACTTCACGCAAAAGGTGGTGGATCATTTGAAGTGGTCGGAGAAGGTTAACGAACTGTTGACCGATCCCAACGTGCACGAGCTGCACGTGCAGACCGATCCGCACCAGTGCGCCTTCGGCAAATGGTTTTACAGCGATGCCCGGCTCCGGGCCGAGAAGCTCGTGCCGGGATTGAGCCGGCTCATGGGCGAGATTGAAGAATTTCACAATACCCTCCATGAATCAGCGGTGGAGATCGCCAAGCAATATGCCCCGGCGGATGTGGCCCTCGGGGCTTTTTTGCGCGACAAGAAGCTCGACCATCTGCGCTGGATGGGTAAGGTCAAGGACGCGCTCATCGACCCCCAAGCCACCAAGACGGGCGTGCAGGCCGACCCGCACAAGTGCGATTTCGGCAAGTGGCTCTATTCCGAAGAGACGGCCCGGCGCATGCAGGCCGATCCCGAGTTTGGCGCACTGGTCCAGAAGATCATCGAGCCGCATCGCTCCCTGCATGAGTCCGCCTCCGAGATCGATGCGGACCTGGCCGCGGGGAACCGGGCCGCCGCTCAGGAATGGTTCCGGGATATCACCGGCCCGCTGGGCGAAGAGACCTTGAAAACCATCGACGGGGTGCTCGCCCTGAACGACGCCCGGATCAAGGGATATGAGGCGGCCAAGGCGATTTATGCCGGGACCACGGTTCCCGCCCTGGCCAAGGTCCAGGAGCTGCTGAACAAGAGTATGGACCTTATTTCCGCGAACATCATGACCGACGAAGAGATGTTGAAGAGGGCGGACGGAACCCGCATGGGCGTCATGATCTTCGGTGCCGTTTCCATCGTTCTCGGCGTGTTTTTGGCCTGGATCATCGCCCGGGGCATAGTGGTCCCATTGCGCAAGGGCATGGACTTCGCGCAGGTCGTGTCCTCCGGCGACCTGACCGCCGTGGTGGACCTGCACCAGAATGACGAGGTGGGCCAATTGGCCGATGCCCTGAGCCGCATGGCCGACCGCCTGAACAAGGTGGTGGCCGAAGTCAATGCGGCCACGGACAGCGTGTCGGCGGGCAGCGAGGAGCTGTCGGCTTCGTCTCAGTCGCTGTCTCAGTCCGTGGTGGAGCAGTCCTCGTCCATCGAGGAAATTTCAGCGTCCATGGAGGAGATGAGCGCCGGGGTGCGGGCCAATGCCACTTCGGCTAGCGAGACCGAGACCATCGCGTCCCAGGCCGCCGAAGGGGCCCGGGAGAGCGGCCTGGCCGTGGGCGAGGCCATGGACGCGCTCAAGTCCATAGCCGAGCGCATCACCATTATTCAGGAAATCGCCCGGCAGACCAATTTGCTGGCGCTCAACGCGGCCATTGAGGCCGCCCGGGCCGGAGAACACGGCAAGGGGTTCGCGGTGGTGGCGGCCGAGGTGCGCAAGCTGGCCGAACGCAGCGGCAAGGCGGCCGAGGAGATAGGCGGCCTGTCAGAGACTTCCATGGGCGTGGCCGACAAGGCCGGGCGCATGCTCGGCGAATTGGTTCCGCAGATCGGGCGCACTGCCGAACTGGTCCAGGAAATCGCTTCCAGCTCCATGGAGCAGGATAAAGGCGTGGCCGAGATCAGTGCGGCTATCCACCAACTGGACAACGTGGTTCAAAGCAATGCTTCGGCCTCGGAGGAAATGGCCTCCACGGCCGAGGAACTGTCGGCTCAGGCCCAGATGCTGGCCGAGGCCATGACATTTTTCAAGGTTGCGTCAGGCGGGTCCCGGGCCTCGGTAGTGGCTCGGCGCACGGCGGCCAGAGCGCTTCCCTCCGGGACGCCGGAACAGGACCGGGCCAAGTCCGGGCCCGACGGTCCCGATGGGGACGGGGAGTTCGATCGGTTCTGAGGACGCCTGTGCCCGTTCCGCCCTCTGCTGCGGGACCGCCCCGAAACGCCTTGGAGTGTTGCACTATCGTCATCGGGTTATAATTGTGCCAGTCGAGGCGGGAGAGTATATCCGTTGAAACCTCAAGACCGCCCGGTGGGTTTAGGGGATACAACGGGAGCCGCGTGAGCACGACGTCCTCATCCTTCTTCTTCAGGTTCTCCATGGCCGTTATCGTCCTGTTCGGACTGTACCTGGCCAGCCTGAAAAATTATCTGCTCTTTCACACCATGGTGGAGATGTTCTCCATCGTGGTGGCCTTCGGCATTTTCACCATCGGTTGGAACTCGCGCCACTTCATCAAGAGCAATTACCTGCTCTTCCTGGCCGTGGCCTATCTGTTCATCGCCTTTCTCGACCTCCTGCATACCCTGTCCTACAAGGGGATGGGCATCTTCACGGATTACGACTACTACGCCAATCAGGTATGGATCGCCACGCGCTACATGGAGAGCCTCTCCCTGCTGGCCGCTTTCTGGTTCATGAAAGAGAGCCGGACCGTGCATGCGGTTCGGGTGTTTACGGCCTATTTCGGGCTCACGGCCCTGATCGTGGCCACCATCTTCTGGTGGAAGATATTCCCGGTCTGCTTCGTGGACGGAGTCGGCCTGACCACATTCAAAAAGGTCAACGAGTACATCATTTGCCTGATCCTCGGGGCTGCGGGCTGGCTGCTTCTGCGCACGCGCGACCGGTTCGACCCGGTGGTTTTCCGCTGGCTGGCCGGGTCCCTGCTGTGCACCATCCTTTCGGAGCTGGCCTTCACCATCTACATCAGCAATTACGGCTTTTCGAATCTGGTGGGCCACTATTTCAAGCTCTTCTCCTTTTATTTCATCTACCGGGCCCTGGTGGCCACGGGCATCACCGCGCCCCACGCGGTCCTCTTTCGCGCCTTGCGGGACTCGGAGACCAAGTTCCGGGGGTTGGTGGAAAGCTCGCGGGACATCATCTGGGAAGTGGACGAAGGGTTGTGCTACACCTATGTCAGCCCCCGAGCGCGGACCATCCTCGGCCACGCGCCGGAAGACATGCTCGGCAAACAACCCTTCGACTTCATGCCTGCGGACGTGGCCCGGGCCGCTCGCGAGGCCTTTGCCCGAGGCGCCGGGAACGCGGCGCCGATGCAGAGCGAAATCGTTTTTCTGGACGGCAAGGGGCGGGAGGTGGTCATGGAAACGCGTTGCGTGCCCATCCCGGGCCCGGACGGCCGACCCGGGGGCTACCGGGGGGTGGATCGGGACGTGACCGAACGCAAACGGCATGAGCTCGAACTCCGACAGCTCCAGCGGGCCGTGGAGAACAGCCCCATCGGCATCGTCATCATTTCCGTGGAGGGGCTCGTCGAATACGGCAACCCGGTCTTTTTCGAGCGTCGGGAAATCACGGGGGCGGATGTTCTGGGGCGGGACATCGGTCCGTTCCTGGGCGAGGGCCCGGACGGCGCCGCCGGATACGAGGCCCGCGAGTTTCTGCTGCCCGGGCGGGTCTGGCAGGGGGACGTGTCCCGGCGCAACCGCCGGGGCGACCTGGTCTGGGAGCACGTCCTCATCGCCCCCGTGACCGACCGGCAGGGGACCCTGGTCAATTTCGTGGCCACCTTCGAGGACATCACCGACCGCAAGGCCTTGGAGCAGCTCAAGGATGATGTGGAACAGATCATGCGCCACGACCTCAAGAGCCCGCTCAACGGGATTGTCGGCATTCCTCAATTGCTTCTGGAAGACGGCAACCTGACCGAGCAGCAGGAAACCCTGATTCGGCTTATCGAGAGCACGGGATACCGGATCCTCGGTATGGTCGAACATTCGCTGGATCTGTTCAAGATGGAGACCGGGGTCTACGAGTACGTTCCGACCGAAGTGGACGCGGTCGAGGTGATGCGCATGGTGCTCGACGATCATGCCGGGCCCGCCCGGGCCAAGGACGTGGTCCTGGACCTGTCCGTGGGGGGAGCGGATAATGCAGCGGAATGCCGCATCCGCTCGGACAAGGACCTGCTCTATCACATGCTGTCCAATTTCATCGCCAACGCGGTGGACGCCTCGCCCGACGGCGGTATCGTGTCCGTGACCCTGGGCGGGGTCCCGTGCCGGCGCATCCGCATCCGTAACCGGGGCGCGGTTCCTGCGGCCATCCGCGATCAGTTCTTCGAGAAGTACAAGACCTGGGGCAAGAAGCACGGCACCGGATTGGGCACCTATTCCTCCAAGCTCATGGCCGACGTCATGGGCTACGGCCTGCGTCTGGATACCTCGGACGAGGACGACGAAACCGTCATTTCCATTTTCCTGCCGGAGGTGTGATCCCCTTTTCCGGGGAGCGCGCCGTCTTCCGTTTTCTTCGCAAGGCCCGTGACAAGACCGGGCTGCGGGCCTATTCTGAAGGCCGTGGAGTTTCCCGGCCCCTCGACCGGCCGGGCGGCGTCAGACGACGTGACGACAACCCGCTTGCGAACGGAGGAAACAATCATGGCCAATACATTCGATACCTTTACGCTGAAAGACATTACCCTGAAGAACCGCATCGTGGTGCCGCCCATGTGCCAATACCAGGCCGTGGACGGCTTGCCCAACCAATGGCACGAGGTCCACTACCCGTCCCTGGCCCGGGGCGGAGCGGCCCTGGTCATCGTCGAGGCCACGGCGGTCTCGCCCGAGGGACGCATCACCCCGGCCTGCCTCGGCCTGTGGAACGAGGCTCAGGCCGAGGCCATGGCCGGAATCGCGGCGTCCATCAAACGGGCCGGGGCCGTGGCTGGCATCCAGTTGGGCCACGCCGGACGCAAGGCGAGCGCCCGCGTGCCGTGGCGGGGCGACGACCACATGGCCGGGGACGACCCGGCGGCCTGGGAGACCATCTCCCCGTCGGCCGTGCCCTTCGGGGCCAATCTGCCGCGCGTCCCCCGGGCCATGACCCTTGAGGATATCAAGCGCGTCCAGGCGGACTTCGTCAGCGCCGTGCGCCGCGCCCGGGACGCCGGGTTCGAATGGCTGGAGTTGCATTTCGCCCACGGCTACCTGGGACAGAGCTTCCTGTCCGTTCACGCCAACAAGCGCACCGACGAGTATGGCGGCGACCTTGCGGGACGCGGCCGGTTCTTACGCGAGACCCTGGCCGCAGCGCGCGATGTCTGGCCCGAACGGCTGCCCTTCACCGCGCGTCTCGGGGTCATTGAGTTCGACGGCCGCGACGAAGAGACCCTGGCTGACGCCATCAGCCTGGCCAAGGACTTCAAGGCGCTCGGCCTGGATCTGCTCGACGTCAGCCTGGGCTTCTCCACTCCGGATGCGCGCATCCCGTGGGGCCCGGCCCTGCTCGCGCCCTATGCCGGGCGCATCCGCCGAGAGGTCGGCATCCCGGTGTCCTCCGCCTGGAATATCGACACCCCGGAACTGGTCCGCGACGTCCTGGCAAAGGAGCAACTGGATCTGGTCATGCTCGGCCACCGCCACCTGGCCAACCCACACTATCCCTACGAACTGGCCAAGGCCCTCGGGGTGGAGAAGCCGGCCCGGGCCACCTTGCCCGACTCCTACGCTCACTGGCTGGATCGTTATCGATCCAGCGACGAACGCTGAAACAGCCCGCGGAATGAACGGGCGGAACAAGGCCCCGGGAGCTCTTTCCCGGGGCCTTGTCTTCATCTTCATAATAATAATAGCTCGGTGTTGCTGCATTTGATATTCTCTATGGGTACAATAGTCGTCCGACTTGGCAGGGCGTGTGTTGTCTTTGTGGGTTCGTTAAAAAACAGGTGGGTGTATGCAGTTCAAATCAATCAAGACGAAAATCGTCTTCATGGCGGGAGGGTGTCTTCTCGCCACCGTTGCGGTGTTGGTGGGTATCCAGATGGTTTCCCAGTCTCGATCGGATCAATTCGTGGGTAAGCGGGTTGATACGCTCATCGAGCGCCAGACCCATCAGAGCTTGTTGGCCGTGGCCCAACGCGAGGCGGGCGTCATCAGCCGGAAACTGAACATCAACTTGGACACTGCCCGAACCCTCGCCGACGCCTTCAAAGCCATTCGCAAGATCTCGGGAGGGGGAGCTTCCCTCGACCTGCGGAAGGCATTCAGCGACGTGCTGCTCACGGTTCTCGAAGACAACCCCGAGTTTCTCGGTGCGTACAGCGCCTGGGAGTCTGAAGCCCTCGACGGGAAGGACGCCTTTTACGCCGGGGACAAGGCTTCCGCCCATGACGATACCGGGCGGTTCGTCCCTTACTGGAACCGGGACGAGAACGGCCGCATCGCGCGACAGGCGCTGGTCGGATACGAGGACGACTCGACCCATCCCAACGGGGTGATCAAGGGCGGCTGGTACCTGCTCCCCCGCAAGCGCCACAGGGAGAATATCCTCGATCCCTTCCCGTACATCGTCCAGGGCCGCCAGGAGTGGCTGACCACCATGTCCGCCCCCATCCTGAGCGACGGCAAGTTCCTGGGCGTCGCAGGCACCGACCTGCGCCTCAAGTTCATCCAGCAGTTGAGCGAGGAGGTGGCCAAGTCGTTGTATGACGGCAAGGCTCGGGTACAGGTCGTCAGCTATCTCGGCATCGTGGTCGCCGACAGCGCCGACGCGGGAGCGGTGGGCCGTCCCCTCAAAGATGTTTATCAGGGCGACTGGAAGAGCATTGTGGACAGCATTCAAGGCGGCAAGTCCTACGCCAATTTGTCGCCGGACAACGCTATGGTCGAAGTCAGCGCGCCCATCGACCTGGGGCGGACCCAAACGCCCTGGGGCCTTTTAATCGAAGTCGAGCGCAACGTGGTCTTTGCCGACGCTCGGGAACTCGCGCAATTCATGGCCGACAACTCGCGGCAGAACCTCATCATCGGGGTGAGCGCCGGTGCGGGTATCGTGGTCCTGGCCTGCCTGGTCCTCTGGTTCCTGGCCAACAGCCTGGTCGCGCCGGTACGCAAGGCCGTTGCCTTTGCCGAGAAGATCGCAAGCGGCGATTTCGCGGACAACCGTATCGACGTCAAGCAGAAGGACGAGATCGGGGCCTTGTCCATGACCCTGAAGGACATGGCCGACAAGCTCAAGAGCGTGGTGGTGGACGTCAAGACCGCCTCCGAGAGCGTGGCCGACGGCAGCGTCGAACTGTCCACCACGTCGCAGACCGTGTCCGAGGGCGCGAGCATGCAGGCGGCCTCCATCGAGGAGATCACCTCGTCCATGGAGGAGATGTCCTCGAATATCTCTCAAAACGCTCAGAACGCCCAGGAAACCGACACGTTGGCCACCAAGGCGGCCGATGACGCCCGGGTCAGTGGCGACGCGGTGGAAAAGACCGTCGCGTCCATGCGCAGCATCGCCGAGAAGATATCCATCGTCGAGGAGATCGCCCGGCAGACCAATCTGCTGGCCCTGAACGCGGCCATCGAGGCCGCCAGGGCGGGCGAACACGGCAAGGGATTCGCCGTGGTCGCCGCCGAGGTCCGCAAGCTGGCCGAGCGCAGCGGCGAAGCCGCCGCCGAGATCAGCGAGTTGTCCAGCAGCAGCGTGGACGTGGCGGAGAAGGCGGGCCAGATGCTTAAGCTCCTGGTCCCCGATATCGAGAAGACCGCGACGTTGGTTCAGGAAATAACCGCCGCCAGCAACGAGCAGAATGCCGGGGCAAGCCAGATCAACCACGCCATCTCCCAGCTCGACACGGTCATCCAGCAGAACGCCTCGGCGTCCGAAGAAATGGCCTCCACCAGCCAGGAGCTGGCTTCTCAGGGGCGGCATCTCCAGGATGTCATGGCCTTCTTCCGCGTGGAGGAGCACGGCTTCCAGCAGTCCACCACCAAGGTGGTCAAGAACAAGCCCGCCGCCATATCCCAGGGGAAGACCACTCCGTCTTCTCAGGGATTAGCTCTGGACATGGACGGGGACGACCAGGGCGACTTCGAGCGTTTCTAGCCGACCCTGCGAGTAATTGATCCTCCGGGGGCGGGACCGCAAAGGTCCCGCCCCCTTTTCCTTTCATTCGCTCGGGGCGTCTCTCCTAAAACGGGAACCGCCCGCCATGCGGGGGCTCTCTACTGCTAGCTGGCTCTGAGGTGGGGGACTTTACAGAGGGTGCTTTTAGTATAATTCCATGCCGTACTGCCATAGGAGTATGCCTAGGAGAAAACAAAAGGGACCTACGGTATCACCCCGTAAGTCCCTTAAATTTTGGTGCGCCAGGTAGGATTCGAACCCACGGCCGTCGGCTTAGAAGAACGACCAGGGCTCACGGAAGTTCAAGCGCCGAGCGGCTTGCCGCAAGGGTTTTGTTGCCTCGTCTTATCTTCATTTCCCAGNAACGACCAGGGCTCACGGAAGTTCAAGCGCCGAGCGGCTTGCCGCAAGGGTTTTGTTGCCTCGTCTTATCTTCATTTCCCAGAAAATGGCGGATATTTTACACGCGAATTTACACATGGCTGGCCTAGGACTGCTTGGGCCAGGAAAACATTGACTACAATGTACACAATGAATACCTTGTATACAAGGAGTTGACCATGAGCACCGTTACCGCCCGTATCCCGGAAGAGACTGCCGCCAAGCTGAACGCACTTGCCAAGGCCACCAACCGCAGCAAGTCTTTCATCGTTGCCAACGCCCTGGACCAATTCCTTGAGGAGCAGGCATGGCAGGTGGCCCGTATCAACGAGAGCATTGCCCAGGCCGATGCCGGTAATTTCGCCAGCAACGCCGAAGTGAAGGGCGCTTTCGCCAAGTGGGGCCTGAACGTTGACGCCGACTAAGACACGCTGGACGCCGATCGCGTTCCAGGACCTTGAACGGGTACGAGCCTACTTGGCAGAGAACGCCGGTACTGAAATCATGCTCTCCGAGGCCCAACGCATCTGGGACGGCTGCCAACGCCTCAAGCAATTCCCTGAAAGCGGCCGCCCCGGTCGCGTCCCCCTGACCCGAGAGGTCATCCTCCCCCCTTACGTCATTCCCTATCGTATCAAAGGTGATGCCGTCGAAATCCTGAACATCTTCCATTCCGCGCAGAAAAGGTAGCTGATTGGGTTCACCCTCTCCCGGCCCTTTGCCGGAGCTATCAGCCTCCGCATTTTGGGGGGCAGCAGTGCATGTAGTTGGGGTATCTCTCGGTGTTTCCCCCTCCTCTTGTAATGACCCCCCGGCGTCTTATTTTTTACCTCAGATTTTATCTTAGTTATTTCTGAGATTGAAATAAATCCTGAAATTTTTCCTGCATCAGCCTCTTTTAAAAAAAACTTCGTTTAGGGCTCCAGACGTCGATTTTACCGCCAATGAACGGTTCTTTGGCGGTTTTGACGCTTGGTGTACGTTTTTCAAGCAACAGGAAAATGCGCGTCAGAAAGCAAATCGTGTTGCAGAGGAAACATTTTAATATGCCTAAGAAAAAAATTCACTTCATCTCTGGCCAATCAATCTGGAACCCTGAACGCGTGAGTTTTGATCGGATTTCAAGGTCGGATAGTTGTGGTTCTCCTGGGTATGAATATTTCGAGGAGTTCACATACAGTGTGTACAGGAGGCAGAGGAACCTGGCTCGCGCTGTATACTCGATCGATTTTCACGAAGAACTCGCTCCATACCATATGATACGAGCCACATATCCCAAGGAGGTTGCCTAGGTAATCCCCCCCGAAAACTAGTTGTTCTGAAAAGTAGAAT
>NZ_JAFMPN010000018.1 GCF_017351175.1 Desulfovibrio sp. Huiquan2017
CTCAAGAAATACGGGAGTCCTTGACATGGGGCCGCATAAGAGAAAAGCCCCCGTTTTGGGGGCTTATAATTCATTTTCATGCGGTAATTTTTTTTGCCACAGACTACATGGGTATGGGTAAAAAAACCGCACCTATGCTGAACGCCTGGCTCGAAAGGCGGCCTTTCCTTTTCTATGCGCCTTTCTGGAATGCCTCCCAGTCGGCCAGGAACGCGGCCAGCCCCTTGTCGGTCAGGGGATGCTGCATAAGCTGCATGATTGTCGAATACGGCAGGGTGATGACGTCCGCGCCGACCAACCCGGCTTCGAGCACATGCATGGGGTGGCGCACCGAGGCGACCAGGATCTTGGTGTCGAAGGCGTAATTGTCGAAGATGGTCCGCATCTGCTCCACGGCCTGCATGCCGGACTGGCTCAGACCGTCGAGCCGCCCCACGAAGGGCGACACGTAGGTGGCCCCGAGCTTGGCCGCCAGCAGGGCCTGGGTGGGCGAGAAGACCAGGGTTACGTTGGTCCGGATGCCGCGCTCGGTCAGTTCCCTGAGGGCCTTGAGCCCCTCGGGGATCATGGGAATCTTGACCACCACGTTGGTGCCGAAGGAGACCAGGTCCTTGGCTTCCTTGATCATCTCCTCATGGGCGGTGCCGATGACCTCCAGCGAGACCGGGCCGTCCACCATCTCGCAGATGCGCGCGGCCTGCCTGCGCCAGTCGCCGCCCTCACGGGACATGAGGGTGGGGTTGGTGGTCACGCCGTCGAGCAGGCCGAGTTCGCCCACTTCGCGGATCTGATCCAGGTTGGCGGTATCGAGAAAAAACTGCATTGGGTTCCTCCTAGGTGACCGGACAGGACGTTCCGGTTGTGATGAAGAGGCATAACATAAACAAAATAAAGTGAAAACCTCCTGCAAACGTTTTCACCACGTGCGCATTCTCCTTCCCCCCCGGCCCGGTTTCGTTTACATTGCCCCAATGACCAAGATGGAACCCGTCCGCATCATCGGGCTGCCGCCCGGCTCCCTCGTCCCGTCCGGTTCCGCCTCGGCGGCCCTGGCCGGGGCCGACCTGGTGGTAGGCGGCAAACGACTGCTCTCGGCCTGCCCGAACGAACTGATCCCGGCGCACGCCCACAGGCTGGCCATCACCGGCCCGCTCAAACCGATCATCGAAACCGTGCGCAAGACCGCCAACAAAGGGCGCAAGGTCGTGGTCCTGGCCGACGGCGACCCGCTCTTCTACGGCATCGGCAAACGGCTGGGCGAGGAGCTGGGCAGGGAAAACCTGATCATCGAGCCGAGCCTGTCCACGGTGCAGTTGGCCGCCGCCAAGCTGGCCCTGCCATGGCAGGACATGGATTTCGTCTCCCTGCACGGGCGTGACGACTATGCGCCGCTTTACGCGGCATTGGTCCGCGCGGACCTGATCGCGGTCTTCACCGATGCGGTGAACACGCCGGCCGAAGTGGCCCGCGCCCTGCAGGAACGCGGCGCGGACTGCTTCACCATGACCGTGCTCGAAAACCTGGGCGCGCCGGACGAACTCATCCGGCCCCTGACCCTGTGGGAAACCTGGGGCATGGAATTCGCGCCACTCAACATGGTCATCCTGGAACGGCAATATCCGCCGGAAATTCCTCTGTCGCTCGGCATCCCGGACCATTTCTACCTGCACCAGAAGAACCTGATCACCAAGCTGCCCGTGCGCGCGGCCGGGCTGGCCCATCTGGGCGTGGCCCCGGATTCCACGGTCTGGGACCTGGGCGCGGGTTGCGGATCCGTGGCCATCGAAGCGTCGCACCTGGCGAGGCGGGGCAGGGTCTTCGCCGTGGAACGGAACAAGACCCGGGCGGCCATGATCCGCGAAAACATCCGGCGCACCGGGGCATGGCTGGTGGACGTGATCCTCGGCGACATGCCCGAGGCGCTCAAGGACCTGCCCGAGCCGGACCGCATCTTCATCGGCGGGGGCCTGGGCGGCGAATCCAATCAGGACACCGCCCTGCTCGACACCGCCTGCCGCAAGCTCAGACCGCGCGGCCGCATCGTGGTCCACTGCATCCTGCTCGATTCCCTGCACACGGCCAAGGACCACTTCCAGGCCCAGGGCTGGCACTTCGGCGTGACCCAGCTTCAGGCCTCGGCAACGGACTCCCTGGCCGGGGACCTGCGCTTCAAGGCGCAGAATCCGGTCTTCGTGCTTTGGGCCGAAAAACCTTAGGGAGCCTTGCTTCCCGATTTTCCGAAAGGTTGCCGGCCCGGGCCGAAATAGCTCCCAACCAGCCTGTCGTAGGTGCCGTTCGCACGGATGGCCGCCAGCCCTTTGTTGAACCGGGCCAGGAGTTTCCGCGCGCCGGGATAGGCCTTGGAAACCATGAGGTGCTGCGGATTGAGGTTCCACGGCGTGGGCGTGGAGCCGAAGACGTGAGCCCGGGAGGGGAAAATGCGACGAATCAGGGTCCACCCCACCAGTTCGTCCTCGGCGAACAGGGCGGCGCGCAACTCCCACAGTCTGCGCACGCCCGAAGCCTCGCCGGGGGCGTAATCCACGGTAAGGCCCTTTTCCTTGAACGTCTCCTCATAGTAGTGGCCCGAGGTCCCGGCGATGACGTAACCGCGCAGGGCCTCAAGAGTGGTGTAGTCGAATTGGCCGAGCCGCCCTTTGAGATAGAAGAAGACGTTGCGGCAGACCCAGATGGTATCGCTGAACCAGGCATACTCGGCGCGCTGGGCGGTGCGCCCGTATGGATAGGTCCCAAAGGCCTCGCCCTCGCGGACCATCAGGGCGCACCGCCGCCAAGGGCGGAACAATATCCTCGTCTCCACCCCGACCTGGGCAAAAGCGGCCTGAACGATCTCGGTCAGCAGACCTGGCCGGGTTCCGTCGGTCACGATGTAGGGCGGGTAGTCGCCGGTAACCAGCACGACGGGTTCCCCGGCCCCGGCCGGGGCCGCAGCCAGGACCGGAAGCAGGAAGAAGAAGAACGCGGCAAGAAGGATGGATCGACAAGTCATGGGTCACGCTACCATGCCCGCGCGTTTTTTTCCGCTGTTTTTTACAGGGTTGGCACCTCGGCGCTGGCGGACCTGGGGCGCATGTATTACCCTGCCTCCCATGCCCCCTGCCCGTCCACCATCCCGCACCCCACCCGACGGACCGCCGAGCGCACCGCTCCGGGCGCTGGTCTCCTGGGCCCTGTACGACTGGGCCAACTCGGGCTTTGCGGCCCTGGTCCAAACCTTCGTCTTCGCCGCCTACTTCGCCCGGGCCGTGGCCGGGAACGAGACCCTGGGCACGGCATGGTGGGGAAACATGATGGGCGTGGCCGGGCTGGTCATCGGCCTGGGCGGGCCCGTGCTCGGGGCCGTGGCCGACCACACGGGCAGGCGTAAGCCGTGGCTGGCCGTCTTCACCACGCTGTGCATCGCGGCCACGGCGCTGCTGTGGTTCGTCCGGCCGGACCCCGCCTTTGTCCTGCCCGCCCTGGTCCTGGCCGGGATCGGGACCATCGGCAGCGAGTACGCCATGATCTTCTACAACTCCATGCTCCCCGACCTGGCCGAAAGGACGCGCATCGGCCGCTGGTCCGGCTGGGGCTGGGGGTTGGGCTACGCGGGCGGGCTGGTCCTGCTGGTCCTCGCCCTGTATGGTCTGGTCCGGGCGCCCGGCTGGTTCGGCATACCGCATCATGACGCCCTGAACGTGCGCGCGGTCATGCCCCTGACCGCCCTGTGGTACCTGGTCTTCTGCCTGCCCCTCTTCCTGTTCACCCCGGACACGCCGTCCGCGCGCGTTCCTCTCTCCCGCGCCGTTGCCGGGGCCGCGGCCCGGCTGCGCGGTTCGCTCAGGGACCTGCGCAACCACCGGCACATAGCCCTGTTTCTCCTGGCCCGCATGTTCTACAACGACGGGCTGACCACCATGTTCGCCTTCGGCGGCATCTATGCGGCTGCGACCTTCGGCATGGATTCAAGCGAGGTCATCGTCTTCGGCATCGGCCTGAACGTCACCGCCGGACTGGGCGCGGCTGCCTTCGCCTGGCTGGACGACCGGCTGGGGTCCCGGCGGACCATACTGCTCTCCCTCATGGGACTGGTGGTCCCGGGCACGGCCATTCTGCTGGTCAAAAGCAAAACCCTGTTCTGGATTTTCGGACTGGCCATCGGTATATTCGTAGGGCCGGTCCAGGCTTCGAGCCGGTCCTGGCTGGCCCACGCGGCCCCGGCGGAGGTACGCACCGAAATGTTCGGGCTCATGGCCCTGTCCGGCAAACTGACTTCGTTTCTCGGGCCATTTCTGGTGGGCTGGCTGACCCTGGCCACGAACAGCCAGCGGCTGGGCATGTCCGCCGTGATCGGGCTGCTGGCCGTCGGCCTGGCGGGCATGCTCTTCGTGCCCGAGGCGACCGCGCACGGGCGCGAACAAGACCGGGCGTGAACAACAAGGAGTGCATCATGTCGAATTTCCGTTTTGAATTGACCGACGGCGAGAAGCGGTACCTCAAGGACCTGGTGGTCCAATCCATCGCCTCTGGCCTCGGCCTGGGCGACGGCCCGTCCGCTCCGCCCGATCCGCCCACGGACAAGCTGCGCGAGCACCTGGGGGCCTTTGTCACCCTCAAGCTCCACGACAGGCTGCGCGGCTGCATCGGCAACGTCCGGGGATCGGGCGAGCTGTACCGCACGGTCTGGGAAATGGCCCGTTCGGCGGCCTTCCGCGACCCGCGCTTCCCGGCCGTGACCGAGGATGAATTCCACGCGCTGGAATACGAGATATCCATCCTCAGCCCCATCGAGCCGTGCCCGGACCCGGAGCTGGTCGAGGTCGGCCGCCACGGGCTGATCATGAGCCGGGGGATGCAGTCCGGCCTGCTCCTGCCCCAGGTGCCGGTGGAATGGCAATGGAACCGGGAGACCTTCCTGGCCCAGACTTGCGTCAAGGCCGGGTTGCCGAGCAACGCCTGGAAGGACCCGGACACCACCATTTTCTGGTTCGAGGCCGAAGTCTTCTGACGTAATGGCGCAACGCGGGGAATTCTCTCATCGACAGCGGTAGTTGTTGTCGTGTATAGAATCATTAAGGATGTAATTGTAGCCCCCCAGGCAGGACCGTCATGCCCGACACGGCCGACAAGGAAACAAACAATACCATCGCCCCTCCCGCAACCAAAGTCCTGAAGATGCCCGGCGTGCAGTTGCGCGTCGCTTTGGGAAAGGACGTGGTCATCCGGGTGCCGGGCGCGGAGCAGCCCTACCAAGGGCGCATTGTGGGCTTCGATCCCTATGAATACCTCATCGCCTCGGTCCGCCTGCCCGGCCGCATCCGTCGGCAGTTGAGCCTGGGCGGCCAGCTCATCGTCAAGTACATCCACCAGGGCACGGTCTACGGCTTCAAGACAACGACGTACAATACCGTCACATCACCCACCTCGCTGATCATCTTCGCCTACCCCACGGTCATCGAAAAGATGGAACTGCGAAGGGACCCCCGGACCAAATGCAACCTCGACGGCAAGATCCAAACCGAGAACGGTGAGTACGAATGCATGGTCGTCAACATCAGCGCCATGGGCTGCAAGGCCTCGGTCCGCGCCCGGGCGCGGGACCCCCTCGCCCGGCTCGAAGTGGGCGACACACTGGTGATCCTCGTCAATCTGGGTACCGAGGGCCCCCTCAAGCTGCCCATCGTTGTTCGGAACATCCAACGGGAACGCGGCTTGTACACCCTCGGGACCATGTTCCTCGACCCGAACGAGATCGAAGAGGAACGCATCGGCATCTATCTGGAAAGAATGCGCAGACTGACCTGCTAACCGACCGGACCCGACATGATAAAGAAAATCCCCATCACGGCGCTGAGGCCCGGCATGAATGTGGTCAAGGTGGCCAGTGACCAGTGGCACCATCTGCCCTATCTGTACTCGGAACCCGGCATCATCGAATCCGAACAGGACGTGGCCCGTCTGCTGGAGCTGGGCTACCAGGAAGCCTTCGTGGACACCGGAGACCAAGAGGGCATGTCCGAAGAAACCCCTCTGGCCCGGGTCGTCGCCGAGCGGAAGCATGACCGCGAACGTCCCGAGCGCGTCCCGTTCCGGGAAGCCATCTCCTCGGCCATGGTCACCTACGAGGACGCCATGACCCACGCCATGCAGATCGTCCAGGACGCCAAGCTCGGGCGCAAGATGGACTACGGCGCCTCGCTGGAGACGGCCAGCGCCATCGTCGAGTCGGCCGTATCCAATCCCGACACCCTGGTCTGTCTGGCCAAATTATCCGAATTCGACAACTATACCTACACCCACTGCATCAATGTGGCCGCCATCAGCGTGGTCTTCGGGGAGTACATCGGCATGCCCCGCGAAGAGCTTGTCCTGCTCGGCGTGGCCGGGATGATGCACGACCTGGGCAAGACCACGGTCCCGGCCCGGATCATCAACAAGCCCGGGCCCCTGACTCCGATCGAACGCGAGGAAATCCGCCGCCACCCCGAATATGGCTGCCGGATCCTGCAACGCAACAGCGAAATTCCGGCCAAGGTCATGCGGGGGGTCATGCACCACCACGAACGCCACAACGGTTCGGGCTACCCGGTGGGCCTGGCCCGCAAGGACATCCCGGCCTTTGCCCGCATTCTCTGCCTGGCCGACGTGTACGACGCCCTGACCTCGGACCGTTGCTACAAGAACGCCATCCTGCCCAACAAGGCGCTCGGCATCATGTACGGCATGCGCGACCAGGACTTCGATCCCACCGAGGTCCAATTGTTCATCAAGTGTCTGGGTATTTTCCCGGCGGGCAGTTTTGTCCGCCTGAACACGGGCGAATACGCCCTGGTCTTCGAGGCCAACTCGCGCGAACCTCTTCACCCGAAAATCCGAATCATCATGGACGCGGAGATGAAGCCCATCCGCACACGGGACGTGGACCTGACCACCCAGCCCGGGGACGGCGGGGCCATTGAGATACTGGAATGCGCCGATCCCTCATCCTACCGCAAGGACCTCATAAACTACCTGACCGCCCGCTGACCCACACCAAATGGAGCCCCCCCGATGCTGGACATGAACATATGGCTTGGCGTGATCGCGTTGACTATCCTACTCTACGGAACCAAATGGTGGCATGGCCGCGGCCGCAAGGTGAAAGTCTACCGCATCTCTCCGGAGTCCTTGAAACGGGCCAAAACGGTAGTCCTCTCCGTCCTGCTCCTGGTGGAGGACGGCGAGAGCTATCCCCTGGACGAAAGTCGGCTCGCCTATACCAAGGAAGACATCAAGAGCGCGGCCAAGATCATGGCCTACTATTTCTGGAAAAAACGCCGCGCGGAAGAGCTGGCGCGGGTCAAGCACTGCTTCGTGGCCCTGTCCCGATTCCAGGACGCCTCCCTGGACCTGGAGTCCCAGGAACGGCGGGCCGCCCGGGAGCACGTCCGGCTCGAACGCGAACTCAATTTCTACATGACCCACTCGCCCTTCAGCGCCCGGCGCGTCTAGGCGGTCAGTCCTCCCGCGGCGAGCCCGCGCGAATCTCAGCGAAGCGTTCCTTGAGCCGACCCAGGATGTAGTCGTACCCTTCGGGCGTATGCGGGATCAGGCAAGTGGTGCAGTCCTTGACCCCGGAATCGAGAATCACGTAGTTGCCGCCGCACTCCTCCAGGAAATAAAGTGGGCAGAAGCAGAACAGGCAGTTGAACCGCTCCGGACTCCTGGTCTTGTGGCAGGGAAAATACTCGCAGTCCGTATTGCGGAAAAAACGATGGCTGTTCTTCATATCAGCGGAACTGTACCTGCTTGGCGGGCGGCTCGCAATCCTCATCGCCCGGGAACTCGGCGAAGGGGAAGGGCCGCTGGTTGTCGTTCAGGGTGGCGTAGCGCATGATCCGGTAGCCATACTGCGAAAGGCCGTTGCAAAAGCGGCGAAGCGGCTCGCTGCGCTTCCGGACCGCGAGCAGGTAGCCGTACTGGAACAGGGTGGACACCTCGACTATCAGGGTCAGGACCTCGAAAAAGACGAGGCAGACCAGGGTGATGATGAAACGCTTCAGAATATCGCCCCTGCCGACGGTGGTAACGCGGGTTTCCGTGGACATATCTTACCCTCCGGTTGCGGTTCGTTGCCATGAACCCTACCCCATCCCGGCCGTTCTGTACAATCGCCCGAACGCCGGCCCCGGCTCCTTCCCTTTTCAAAACCGCGCTTTATCCGTAGGCTAAAAGAACAACCGCAACCCAAAAAGGAGTTCCATGATCGAAGATACGAACCTGGCCATATACATTTCCGGCATCACCCTGCTGGCTCTGCTGGTCTATCTTTGGCTGCACATCAGGGTGACCTCCTTCAAGGAAAGCCGCGTCCGCCGCATCAAACACTTGCTCAAAGACCCGGAGACCCGAGCGGCCATGCCCACCGAGGTTTTGTCCGACCAGGAAGAGCGGCAGGACCGGCGCGACATCATCAAAGGCGTCCAGTCCCGATTCACCATCATCCGCAGGACATTGATCCTGTGTGTGTTCGCGGCCTGGGGCGTGGCCCTGACCTTCCCGTTCATCGGCAAGCTGCCGAGCACCATGTTGTCCATCCTCATCGCCGTGACCACGGCCGTGGTCGGCATCGCGGCCCGCCCCCTGGTGGAGAACATGATCTCCGGCATCGTCATCAGCTTCTCCAAACAACTGCGCGTGGGCGACACCCTGATGATGGACGGCCAATACGGCACGGTGGAGGACATCTCCATCACCCACACCAAGATCAAGACCTGGGACTGGAAGCGGTATGTCATCCCCAACAGCCGCATGCTCAACAAGGAGTTCATCAACCTGACCCTGAACGACTCCCTGCTCTGGGCCTACCTGGAATTCTCCGTCTCCTACGACGCGGACCTGGAGGAAGTCAGCGATATCGCCACCCGCGTGGCCGGGGAGAGCCAACACCACAACGCCCAGGAACCGCCGCAATTCTGGGTCATGCGCATGGACCAGGAGAGCGTGACCTGCTGGGTGGCCGCCTGGGCCGACTCCCCGTCCGAGGCCTGGAATCTCAAGAGCGACATCGCGATCCAACTCATCCGGGAATTCCGCAAACGCGGCATCCCCACCCACATGAACCAGGTCCACCTGAACACCGTTCCGGCCCCGGCCTGACCGTGCGGGATTCCAGGAATCCCAACCTTTCTTGCAATACAGGGCTGGACAAGATGGGCTGGCTCA
Source organism: Desulfovibrio sp. Huiquan2017 (assembly GCF_017351175.1). Lineage (NCBI taxonomy): Bacteria > Pseudomonadati > Thermodesulfobacteriota > Desulfovibrionia > Desulfovibrionales > Desulfovibrionaceae > Desulfovibrio > Desulfovibrio sp. Huiquan2017. The sequence continues at coordinate 9,205 of NZ_JAFMPN010000018.1, forward strand.
CGCAGAATCTCATTTTCCAGGCATCCGAGCAGACATCCGCACTCACACCCGAAGCGGCTCACCATTAACCGGTAATGATAACTATGCGATTCAACAACCTATCGGTCAAAGTCCGCCTGGCCATCGGCTTCTCCCTCCTGTCCCTGATCTTCATCGCCTTCGCGCTGTTCCAGAACCGGGCCGTGGACAACCTGGCCCGGCTGCAAGAGATCGAGACGGCGAGCACGGAGGAAATGACCGCCCTTCTCGAGCTGGATTCCCGCCTGGAAGCCATCAACGGCTATTTCGCCCACGCCTTGCTCCACCAGGACGCCGCCGCGACCCGAAAAGAGGTGGCGGGCATGCGCGCCCAGGCCGAACAGGATCTCAAGCTGGTGGAATCCCTGGGCGCGGCGCTCGGCATGCGGGAGAACGTGGACCGCCTGTCCGCGTCCTATGAAAGCCTCCTCCGCCTGATGGAAAAGGACCTCGTCACCCTGCTTGAAGGCAACGACACGAGCCGGTTGCGCCTCTACTCCATGGGCGGGCGCATGGACAAGCTCTTCCGGGCGGCCATGGACGAAGTGGACGCCCTGCTCAAGGAATTGAGCACACAGATTGAGGAACGGCATGCCCAGTTCAAAAGCACCCGGAGCGAATTGCGCCGAGGCACCCTCCTGTCCGCCGCAGTCGGGGTGGGCGCGGCCATCATCCTGTCGCTGATCATGGGGCTGGGCATCTCGCGCCCGGCCAACAAAGCCCTGGCCTACGCCCGGGAGATAGCCAAGGGCAACTTCCAGGCCAAACTCGACGTCCATCAGAATGACGAGATCGGACGGCTGTGCGCGTCCCTGGTCAGCGTCACCGACGCGCTCAAGGACATGTCCCGCCGCTTCGAGGAGACCGCCGAGGCCATCGTGGTCGGCAAATTGCGGACCACGGCCCCCGCCGACGGCCTCTCGGGCGACTACGCGCGCATCCTGGGCCGAAGCAACGAGATCGCCGAGGCACTGGTTCGCTACCTGGACACGATCCCCCTTCCGGTCATGACCATGGACACGGACCTGAACGTCCTCTTTCTGAACGAGACCGGCCGGACCCTGGGCGGCTTTGCGGACCACACCGCCTACCGCACGGTCAAGTGCCACGACATTTTCAAGACCTCGGACTGCCATACCGAGAACTGCGCCAGCACCACCTGCATGCGTACCGGCAAGATGGAGACCTCGGAAACCGACGCCCATCCCCAGGACATGAACCTGGACATCAAGTACACGGGCAAGCCCATCCTCGACGCCCAAGGCCATGTGGTCGGCGCGGTGGAAATCGTGGTCGATCAAACCGGGATAATGACCCTGCAACGCAAGAATGCGCACCTGGCCCGCCAGGCGGCGGGCATCTCCCACACTCTGGCCGAGGCGTCCTCCACCCTCGGGAGCCAGGTGGAACAGGCCAGCCAGGGCACCCAGGTGCAGAGCGACCGAACCACCGAGACGGCCACGGCCATGGAACAGATGAACGCCACGGTCCTCGAAGTTGCCCGCAACGCAAGCCGGGCCGCCGAGAACACCTCCCAGACCCGGATCAAGGCTGGCGAGGGGGCCGAAGTGGTCAACCATGTGGTCACGGCCATCCGCGAACTGCAGGAGCACGCCGACCGGCTCAAGACGGACATGACTGACCTGGGCCGGCAGACGGACTCCATCGGAAGCATCATCGAGGTCATCTCGGACATCGCGGACCAGACCAACCTGCTGGCGCTCAACGCGGCCATCGAAGCGGCCCGCGCAGGCGAGGCGGGCCGAGGCTTCGCCGTGGTCGCCGACGAAGTCCGCAAGCTGGCCGAAAAGACCATGACCGCCACCACCGAGGTGAACAACGCCATCAGCGCCATCCAGAAAGCCAGCCGGACGAACATCGCCTCCACGGAAACGGCGGCCCAGGCCGTGGGCGAAAGCACCAAGCTGGCCGACCGGGCCCTGGCCATGCTTGACGAGATCGTGGCCTACTCCGACGACTCCTCGGAACAGGTCCAGTCCATCGCCGCAGCCTCCGAGGAGCAGTCCGCCGCGGCCGAGGAGATCAACCGGGCCACCGAGGACATCAACCGCGTCTCCAACGAGACCAGCCAGTCCATGACCCACGCCGCCGCCTCCGTGGGCGACCTCCAGCGCATGGTCATCCAACTCGACGAACTCATCCAGCAAATGGTCGCCTGAGTCCTGAGACACAAAATACAAAAAGACACCCCCGCCGGAAACGACGGGGGTGTTTTTCTAGGAAGTGTCCCTTGCTCCCTAAAGGGAAAAATCGGGCGCTGAAAGCCGCTTTGCGTCGGGATTCCCGACGACTTTACCGCTGGCACAGCCTCGTCCCGCCACGCGATTCATTGCTTGCGGACGGGGAGTCGGATCGGCCATCTCACCGTTTTTTTGGGCCGCTCGCGCCCGGGACGGCCCCGACGGGTCAGACGCCCAGCCACTGGACCCACAGCTTGCGGGACCTCGGGCCGTCGAATTCGCAGAAATAGATCTTCTGCCAGGTCCCGAGCCGGATGTCGCCGTCCTCCACGATGACAAGCTGGTCGCAGCCGAACAGCGAGGACTTGATGTGCGCATCCGAGTTGCCTTCGGCATGACGGTAGTCGCCGTTGCGGGGCACAAGCTTGTCCATGTTCACCAGGATGTCGCGGACCACGTCCGGATCCGCCCCCTCATTGACCGTCACGGCGCCCGTGGTATGCGGGCAGTAGAGGAGCAGGGCCCCGTCCGTCCAGGCGTTTTCACGGAGCATCCGGCGCACGGCCGGGGTGATGTCCAGGAGCTCCTCGCGGTCGTGCGTGTCCACTTCCAGAATGTGCATGGGTTCCCTCCCGGCGCGTCAGGCGCGGTACATGTGCCGAAAATTTTCGTCGTAGAGCAGGGACCGGGCTTTGCCCGTGTCCTCGCGGCCCTGGCCGGGCAGGACCAGGAACACGGTCTGGCGGGTGAAAGCGTTGCCCCGGGCGGTCTCGGCCAGTACGCCCAGTTCGGTCTCGACCACCTTCTCGTCGGGCCAGCCAACGCGAAAAGCCATGACCACCAAGGTGGCCGCGTCCAATCCCCCGGCCAGCAGTTCCCGCTGCACCCCCTCGGGGTCACCCGCCGACAGGTAGATGCACATGGCCGCACCATGGGCCGCGAGGTCGCGCAGGGCTTCGCCCTCGGGCACCGGCGTCTTGCCCGCCAGCCGAGTGAAGATCAGCGTCTGGGTCACCTCGGGCACGGTATACGAGCGCTTGGCGGCGGCCGCCGCCGCGAACCCGGAGGTCACGCCCGGCACCACCTCGTAAGAAATTCCGGCCGCGTCCAGCAGGGCCATCTGCTCGCGGATGGCCCCGTACAGCGACGGGTCGCCGGTGTGCACCCGGGCCACCGTGCCGCCCGCGGCCACGGTCTCGGCCATGATCGCGTGGGTCTGCGCCAGGGTCATGGGCGCGGAATCGGCCACCCGCGCCCCGTCCCCGGCTCCGGCCACCACTTCGGCGGGCACCAGGGACCCGGCATAGAGCACCAGGTCGGCTTCGGCGATGAGCCGCCGCCCCTTCACGGTCAACAGCTCCGGATCGCCCGGCCCGGCCCCGATGAAATAGACGTCCGCCATCACAGCACCCTGCACAGGTAGTCGGGGTTCTGGCGCAGACCGTTCACCGCGATGAGCGCGCACGCCTCGGCGTCCGAGGCCGCGTTGTGATGATTCAATTCGATGCCCAGGAACTCGCACACGCTGGGCAGCTTGTTCGAGGCCAGTTCCCAGGTCTTGCGCGCCAGTTGCACCGTGCACAAGAACGGCTGTTCCGGCGCGGCCCTGCCGGATTCCCGGCAGCAGGTGTACAGCACCGACTTATCGAAGGCCGCGTTGTGGGCTACGATGAAGTCCGCGCCCGCAAAGAACGGCTCCAGTTCGGGCCACAGGTCGCCGAAACTCGGCTCGTCACAAACGTCCGACCAGTGGATGCCGTGCACCCGGACGCAAAAGGGGTTGAACTTGGCCCTGGGCGGGCGGATCAAGCGGTAGTCCCGGGCCACGATCTCGCCCCGATCCACCACCACGATGCCCAATGCGCAAGCCGAATCCCGCTTGGGATCCGCCGTCTCGAAATCAATGGCCACAAACCGCACGTCGTCCAATGTGGGCATAAAGCGCCTCCGGCGGCCGGGGGAAGGGGAGGGAAAACCCTTTGAAAAGGGTTCTTCCCTCCCCTTCCCCCGGACCCCCATCCCCTCCTTTTCCTAAACTTTTTATCGCCCGCCGACGGCGGGGAGGGAACTCGGGGGTGGGTCAGTTTCTCAGGTTATGTCAAAATATCGTTCATGCCGCACCCTCCTGCGCCCGCACGAACCTGCCGAAGGCACACAAAAAGTTTGGAAGGGGGGTCCAGGGGGGAAACTTTTTCAAAAGTTTCCCCCTGGCCGCCGGAGGCATTCTTCTCTAAAAACCGTCTTCCAGCGGCGGCCAGACCAAGGCCTGGGTATCCACGTCCGCACCGGCCGGGGGCTGAACGGCCAGTTTGCGGCAGGNCCGGGGGAAGGGGAGGGAAAACCCTTTGAAAAGGGTTCTTCCCTCCCCTTCCCCCGGACCCCCATCCCCTCCTTTTCCTAAACTTTTTATCGCCCGCCGACGGCGGGGAGGGAACTCGGGGGTGGGTCAGTTTCTCAGGTTATGTCAAAATATCGTTCATGCCGCACCCTCCTGCGCCCGCACGAACCTGCCGAAGGCACACAAAAAGTTTGGAAGGGGGGTCCAGGGGGGAAACTTTTTCAAAAGTTTCCCCCTGGCCGCCGGAGGCATTCTTCTCTAAAAACCGTCTTCCAGCGGCGGCCAGACCAAGGCCTGGGTATCCACGTCCGCACCGGCCGGGGGCTGAACGGCCAGTTTGCGGCAGGCCGGTTTGAGATGCACGAACCGGCCGCGCATTTCCAATCGGCCTTCGGCCAGCCATTGCAGGGCCTGGGGGTAGATGCGGTGTTCCAGCTTGAGGATGCGCGCCCCCAGCGCGTTTCCGTCCTCGCCCGCCAGGCTCGGCACGGCGGCCTGGATAATGACCGGCCCGTGGTCCATCTGCTCGTCCACAAAGTGCACGGTGCAGCCGGAAATCTTGACCCCGTAGTCGGCGGCGTCGGCCTGGCCGTGCACGCCGGGGAAACTGGGCAGCAAAGCCGGATGGATGTTGACCACGCGACCCCGGAACGGCTCCAGGAAAACCGGGGTGACGATGCGCATAAACCCGGCCATGACCACCACGCCGGTCTCGTTCACGCCCGATTCGCGGATGGCCCGGACCATTTCCTCATCGAACGCCTCGCGGGAACTGAAATCCGTATGCAGCAGCACGCGAGTGGGAATATCGTGGTCGCGCGCCCGGGTCAGGCCGACGGCGTCGGCCTTGTTGGACACCACCACTTTGATCTCGGCGTCGAGCATGCCCGCTTCGATGCGGTCGATGATGGATTGCAGGTTGGACCCGCCCCCGGACACGAGGACGGCGATGGGCATTGGCATGGAAGCTCCCTTGGATGGTTGAAAACGGCGGGGTTTCCCCGCCCCCGAACTTGGCCCAAAGCGCGCGCTTTTTCAAGGCCGTATTTCCGCTCCGGGCGGGGCCGGTCCCGGAGACGAAGCGGTGTCCCCTTTACCGCTTGCCCAAAAAGCATGGCAAAAAAATTCGCCATGCGGTACAAATTTGCAAATAGTATTACCGACGCGACGTTGCTTTCGAGGCCGAAGCCTTGGAGGGAACCGCCTCACATACCCCAGGAGGGCAGCCATGGCAGGCAAGTTCGAACGAAAACAGGCAAAGGACGGGCAGTGGATGTTCAACCTCAAAGCGGGCAACGGACAGGTCATTCTGACCAGCGAACTCTACACCACCAAGGCGGCCTGCGACAACGGCATCGCCAGCGTGCGGACGAACAGCCCCCTGGACGAACGCTACGAGCGCAAGGAGTCGAAGAGCGCTCAACCCTACTTCGTGCTCAAGGCCGCCAACCATCAGATTATCGGCGTGAGCGAGATGTATTCTTCCAAATCGGCCATGGAAAACGGCATAGAATCGGTCAAGATCAACGGCCAGACCTCGGACATCGTGGACGTTTAACCGTTCTCCCCAAAGGGAGCCGCTATGCCCAGCGCCCTTTTCGCAGACGAAACGCCGCGTAGCGGGGGAAGACCGCGCCGCAGGCGCAAAAGGGGATGCAAGGGGGCGAGCCCTTGTCCGCCGGAGGCAAAATCACCTGATTTTCGTCAGGAAGCGGCTTTCAACGTCTGAGGTATCTTCAGGGAGCTCACGGCTCGTTGCCCAAAAAAAAGGACCGACACGCAATAACGCGTCGGTCCTTTTTGGTCGTGTTGCGCGGCTAGCGGCCGCCAGCGTCCTTGAGCAGCGCGTCCACCAGGCCGGGGATGGTGTAGTCCTCGGGCTCGATGGCCGGGGTCAGGCCGAACCGCCGGACCGTGTCGGAAGTGATCGGGCCGATGGAAGCGATCCGCACATCCGGGTAGGCTTTAAAGGCATCCGCCGGGACCAGTTCGAAGAAGTTCTCCACCGTACTCGACGAGGTGAAGGTCACATAGCGGATATCGCCCGCGCCGAGCGCCTCCATGATTTCGTCGCCGGAGGCCTGGCCCAACCGAGTTTCGTAGACCGGCAGGACCGTGACGTTGCAACCAGCCGCCTTGAGTTCGCGAGGCAGGACCTCGCGGGCCTCCTTGGCGCGGGGGATAAGCACGTCCGACCCTTGGACGCCGCGTTCAAGCAGCCCTTTGACCACATGTTCGGCCACGTATTTTTCAGGAATGAAGTCCGGCTCGATGCCGCGCGCCCGCAGCTCGTCCGCCGTGGCCGGGCCGATGGCCGCGATCTGCATGCCGCCGAAGATGCGCGCATCCAGGCCGATGGCCCGAAGCTGCCGCCAGAAATATTTGACGCCGTTGACCGAGGTGAAGATCACCCACTGGTAGCGGGCCAGTTGCAGGATGGCGGTCTCGACCTCGGCGTAGTCGTCCAGCGGCTCCACCGAGATGGTCGGGAACTCGCGCACGCACGCGCCATGCCCGCGCAACACGCCCACCAGGCCCGAGGCCTGTTCCCGGGCGCGGGTGACAATAACGCCTTGCCCGAGCAGGGGCTTCTTTTCGAACCAGCCGAGCTTGTCGTGCAGGGAGCAAACGCCGCCCACGATAATGATGGACGGGGCCTTCCAATTGCGCGCCTGCGCGTCCGCCGCCACACGGTCCAGGGTGGACACGAACGAGGTCTGGTTGCAGCGCGTACCCCAGCGGACCAGCGCCACCGGGGTGTCGGCCGCCCGGCCGTTGTCCATGAGATTCTTGGCGATCATGGGCAGGTTGCCCACGCCCATGTAGAAGACGAGCGTGGAGGTGGACTGCCCGTACACGGCCCAGTTGTGGCCCGATTCGCTTTTCGTCGGGTCCTCGTGGCCGGTGATGAAGCAGACCGAAGTGGTGAAGTCGCGATGGGTCACCGGGATGCCCGCGTAAGCGGCCGCGGCCACGCCCGCGGTGATGCCGGGCACGACCTCGAAGTCGATACCCGCTTCCACAAGCTCCTCGCCCTCTTCGCCGCCGCGCCCGAAAACGTAGGGGTCGCCGCCCTTGAGCCGACAGATGATCTTGCCGGACCGGGCCTTCTCCACGATCAGATCGTTGATCTTGTCCTGGGGCAGGGTGTGCTCGCCGCCCTTCTTGCCCACGTACAGGACTTCGCAATCGGGCTTGCACCACTTCAAGAATTCAGCGTTGGCCAGATAGTCGTAGATCATCACGTCGCACGACTCGATGATCTCCTTGGCCCGCAATGTGAGCATGCCCGGATCACCGGGGCCCGCGCCGACGAGGAATACGTTTGCCATATGATTTGCCTCCGGCGGCCAGGGAACCTTTTGAAACAGGTTCCCTGGACCCTCCAAAACTTTGTATCGCGGCGCGGGGTAACGGTACGGAATCCGCATGCCCGGATGCGCCGTTTAGGGCCTGTTCATTGCCCGGGATGCTAACCCATCACGGACTCGAGCCGCGCCTTGAGCTGGGTCAGCTTGGTCTTTTCCTCTTCCATTTCGGCCAGCTTGGTCTTTTCGCCCTCGACCACCTCGGCCGGGGCGTTGTTGACGAAGCCGGGATTCTTGAGCTTGCCGGACACGCCCTTCATGGTCTTTTCGAGCTTGGCCAGGTTCTTGTCCAGCCGGGCCAGTTCGGCGTCGAAATCGACCACGCCCTCCAGCGGCACGGACAGTTCGTTGCCCTGGACCACGGCCGCGCCCGAGGCCTTGGGGCCCTTGGCGTCCGGGCCGATGGTCAGGTTCTCGATGCGGGCCAGGGCCTTGATCAGGTCACGGTTGGCCTCGAGCACCGCCTTGTCTTCGTCGCTGACGGTCCGGATGAGCAGGTCGAGTTTCTTGGCCGGTTCGATGAGCAGTTCGGTGCGGATGTTCCGGGTGCCGGAGACCACGCCCATGAACAGCTCCATCTCCGCCACGGCCTTGGGGTCCAGGCAGTCGGGCCGCTTTTCCGGGAAGGGCAGGGTGGCGATGTCGTCGCTCCGGTCGTCGCCCGCCGGGCGGGGCAGGACAGACCAGATTTCCTGGGTGATGAACGGGGTCACCGGATGAAGCAGGATCATGATCTCGGACAGCACGGTCCACAGGACCCGCTGCGTGGCCGCCTTGGCCCGCTCGTCCTCGCCGTACAGGGAGGGTTTGATCATCTCCAGGTACCAGTCGCAGAACTCGGACCAGATGAACTTGTACAGGATCTGGGCGATCTCGTTGAAGCGGTACTCCTCGGTGGCCGTGGCGATGGACGCCTTGACCTCCTCCAGGCGATGCAGAATCCAGCGGTCGGCCAGGTCCGAGGCATCAAGCACATCGGCGTCGGGGATCTCGTCAGGCAGGTTCATCATGGCGAACCGGGTGGCGTTCCAGACCTTGTTCATGAAATGCTTGTAGCCTTCGATGCGCTGTTCCGAGAGCTTGATGTCCCGGCCCATGGCCGCGAAGCTCGTCAGGGTGAAGCGCAGGGCGTCGGCCCCGTATTTCCCGATCATGTCCAGGGGGTCGATGACGTTGCCCGTGGACTTGGACATCTTCTTGCCCTGCTCGTCGCGGACCAAGGCGTGGATGTAGACATGGTGAAACGGGATCTCGCCCATGAACTGAAGGCCCATCATCATCATGCGGGCCACCCAGAAGAAGAGGATGTCGAAGCCGGTGACCAGGCAGGAGGTCGGGTAATATTTGGCCAGTTCCTTGGTCTCGTCGGGCCAGCCCATGGTCGAGAACGGCCACAGGGCCGAGGAAAACCAGGTGTCCAGCACGTCCTCTTCCTGGACGAGCCGGGAGGAGCCGCACTTGGTGCACGTGGTCGGATCATCCATGGCCACGACGATCTCGCCGCACTCCTCGCAGGTCCAGGCCGGGATGCGGTGCCCCCACCATATCTGGCGGGAGATGCACCAGTCGCGGATGTTGTCCAGCCAATCGTAGTAGGTCTTGGTCCAGTGCTCCGGGAAAATCTGCGTCCGGGAGGGCACGGCGGCGCGCGCCTTCTCGGCCAGCGGCTTCATGGACACGAACCATTGGGTGGAGACGTGCGGCTCGATCACGGACTTGCAGCGGTAACAGACGCCCACGGAATGCTCGTGTTCGGCGACCTCCACCACACGGCCCTCGGCCTCCAGGTCGGCCATGACCGCCGCGCGGGCCTCCAGCACGGTCATGCCCCGGTACTTCTCGGGCGCATTCTCATTGATCAGCCCCTCCTCGGTCAGCACGGAGATGACTTCCAGGTTGTGCTTGCGGCCCAACTCCCAGTCGTTCATGTCGTGCGCCGGAGTGACCTTGAGGCAGCCGGTGCCGAATTCGACGTCCACGTAGTTGTCGCCGATGATGGGCAGTTCCTTGCCCACCAGGGGCAGGATGGCGGTCTTGCCGATCAGGTGGTTGAACCGCTCGTCGTCCGGGTTCACGGCGATGGCGGTATCGCCCAGCATGGTCTCGGGGCGGGTCGTGGCGATAATCAGGTCGCCGGAACCGTCGGCCAGGGAATATTTGATGTGATGCAGATGGCCCGGCTTGTTCTCGTGCTCGACTTCGTCGTCGGCCAGGGCGGTGTGGCAGCGGTTGCACCAGTTGATGATGTAGTCGCCCTTGTAGACCAGCCCCTGATTGTAGAGATCAACAAAGACCTTGCGCACGGCCTTGGCGCGCTGGTCGTCGAAGGTGAAACACTCGCGGGTCCAGTCCACGGAGGCACCGATGCGCCGGATCTGGCTCTGGATGTGGTCGCCCTTCTCCTTGCGCCATTCCCAGACGCGCTCGATGAACTTCTCGCGGCCCAGGTCGTCGCGGGTCAGCCCCTCGGCCTTGAGCTGACGCTCAACCACGTTCTGGGTGGCGATGCCCGCATGATCGGTACCGGGCACCCAGAGCACGTTTTTACCCTGCTGGCGGTTGAACCGGCAGAGAATGTCCATCAGGGTCAGGTTCAAGGCGTGGCCCATGTGCAGGACACCGGTGACGTTGGGCGGCGGGATGACGATGGAATAGGGGTCGCCCGGCCCGTCCGGGTCCGGGGTGAAGGTCTTGTCCGCTTCCCAATGGGATTCCCATTTCTCTTCCACATCCCACGGTTCGTAGGCTTTGGCTAACTCTTTCCGGGCCATGTCGTTGTCTCCGGCGGTCGGGGAATAGGGAAGAGAGACCCCCTCTGAAAAGGGCTTTCCCTCTTCCCTTTCCCCGACCCCCAACCCTTCTCCCTTCCTCAACTTTCCGTCGCGGCTGCGACGAAGTTCGGACGAGATGCGGGGGGTCTGGTTGCGTATTTGGGCGGTGTCGGAAACACCGCAGTATCATTCCGTATTTTCTTGCGGTCAACGCCCGCGCTTGATAGCGTCGGACTACACTTGTCAAGAGCGCCGCATATGTCAAGCATACATATATATTGGGACGAATCGCACTTCTGGGGGCTGCTGGCCGACCGGGCCTTGTCGGCCTGGTCCATTCCCCATCGGCTGGTGCGCGGCTCAGAAATAGCCGATGGCGCGCTTGCTGGCAAGCTCGGCGAAGTCCCGGCCGCCCTGCTCGTGCCCGGGGGACGGGCCAAGGGCAAGGCGGACCGGCTGGGCGCGCGGGGCATGGACGCGATCCGTGAATACGTTCACGGCGGCGGGACCTACCTCGGCTTCTGCGGCGGGGCAGGCTTGGCCCTTTCCGGCCCCTACGGGCTGGGGCTGTCGCCCTGGACGCGCAAGGGATACCGCAACCGGCTGCACCATTTCCTGTCGGGCCATGTGCATGCCCGGCTCAACGGCGGCGACGACCTGGTCCCGGACGGCATGGACGAGGTCCTGCTGCCGGTCTGGTGGCCGGGCCGGTTCGACCCCGTGGACCCGTCGGTGACGGTCCTGGCCCGCTACGGCGAGCCCGGCCCGGACTTCTGGGTGGCGGACCTCAACCTGGCCACCCTGCCCCGGGGGACCATGGCCGACTGGGAAGCCCTATATGGCGTAAACCTGAGCCCGGACTTCATGAAGGACGCGCCCGTGGTGGCCGCCAACGATTTCGGGCAAGGCCGGGTCATCCTGAGCTACGCCCACCTGGAGACTCCCGCCTCCAACCAGGCCAACCGCTGGCTCTCCCACCTCCTGAGCCGCATCCTCGACGAGCCGGAGCAGGCGGCCGATACGCGCGGCCCGGTCCCGGCCTGGGACGTAGCCGCCCGGCCGGTCCTCTGGGAGGACGCCGTGCTCATCCGCGCCCGCCGGACCATGGAGGAAATCATCCACACCGGGTCCGACCACTTCCTGCTCTTCTGGCGCAATCCATGGCTGTTGGGCTGGCGGCGCGGCATCCCGGGCGCAGGCGTCAACACCCTGTACTCGCTGATCTGCGAGTCGCTGGCCGTCGAGCCGAACGACGGGGCGTTGACCTTCTGGCAGGAACACCGCAATCGCTTCAAGATGCTCATGGACCTGCTCGGCAACGGACTGACCGGCTACCTCCTGGCCGAACGGCTGGCCATGACCGTGTTCCACTCGGACTCCGGCGCGGTCTCCAAGGAGGGCTTGCGGGAACAGCGCCGCGCCCTGTTCGGCCTGCCCCCGGAGCCGGGCGGCATCTACGCGGACCTGGCCGGGATGCTTGAAGAGCTCTACTGGCGGCTGACTCTGCCCACATCCCTGTAACAATTCCTGAAGCCACCGTTTTTTTCAGCCGATTGCCAGGCGTCTTATCCCGTGCTAGGTTGGCGTCAAGGGTGCGAGCCTGGCCGTGACGGAACGGCTGGGGCAACCGCCTTTTTCCATTCCTCCTGCAAACGCGGTGTGTGCCATGGCGGATGAAAAGGCTCTACGAAACAACCCCGACGCGAAATTCCGCTTCTGCCTATCCGAGGACGGCATGAAGCTCGGCGTCAACCGGTACTTCCCCCCAAACGGCGGCAAGGAGCCGAGCGTTTCCCTGCTCAAGGCCCAGGTGGCGGGCTGCGGAGTCCGCCTTCCCGTGGACGAGGACGCCGCGAAACGCATTGTCGACGCCATCATCGAGGGACGCGAGTTCCGGGGCATCACCCTGGTCCGGGGCATCCCGCCGCAGGAGCCGAGGGAAGCCGTCCTGAAGCCCCTGGGCGACCTGGAATACCCGGTCTTCCCGGACGACCGCTTCCTGCGCTTCCGCCCGCCGGCCAAGGCGGCCATGGGCGAAACCATCGACGGACGCGCGCTCGAGCCCAAGGGAACCCTCACCCCCAAGCCCGTCAAGATCGAGATGGGCGAAAACGTGGCCTGGGACACGGCCGCCGAGGCCTACTACTCTCAGGTCTGGGGCATGGCCCGGATTCAGGACAACCAAATCTCCGTGGCCCCCGTGGCCCATATCACTGACGATGAGGTCGAAGTCGTCGGGACCATCTTCCACAAGGATTTCCGGGGAGCCCCCATCACCCCCGAACGCATCGAAAAAGAATTGCGCGACATGGGCGTACTCATCCCCGTGGACCTGGAAGCGCTGCTGTCCAAACTCCGGCAGGCCGAGGACATGAACATGTCCCTGCCCAACCAGATCCTGGTCAAGGGCGCGCACCCCGTTCCAGGCCGCGACGGCTGGCTGGAATCCCTGGTGGCCACCCGCGACGAGACCGGCACCGAGGACGCCACGGGTCGGCTCGACTTTCGCGACCGGGGGTTCTACCCCATGGTCGTCACCGGACAGATCATCGCCAGACTGCACCCACCCACTGCGGGCGAAGGCGGCATCGACATCTACGGCAAGACCATCCCGGCCAGCGCGGGCAGGGAGCTCAAGATCCAATTGGGCGAAAACGTCCTGTTGCAGAACGACGCAACCTATGCCTCCAAAGCCCAGGGCGTGGCGGTCATGGAGCGGAATACCCTGTCCGTGACCGAATGCCTGACGGTCCGGGGCAACGTGGATCTGAACTCCGGGAACGTCAAGGTGGAGCATGGTTCGATCAAGATCCAAGGGTCGATCCAGGCGGGCTTCTCGGTGTCGGCTCCCGTGCACGTCCTGGTCGATGACTCCATCGAAAGCGCTACCGTATACGCGGGTGGCCTGGTGGAGGTCAGGGGCGGCATCCTCATGCCCGATGGCGGCGAGATCGTCAGCGACGGCCGGGTCATCGCCAACTACGCCGTAGGTGCGCGCATCCGGGCTAGGCACGATGTGATCATCGCCAACGAAATCCAGAATTCGGTCATCCGCACGGGCGGCAGGCTGGAGGCCCTGTCCGGCAAGGGCACGGTCCAGGGCGGCGTGATCCTGGCCCGCAAGGGCATCGAGGTCAACGAACTCGGCTCCGAACTGGGCGTGACCACCACGGTGGGGATCATCGTCGAGGAGGCCGAAGACGAAAAGCTGCGCGAGGAACGCGCCCGAGTGGTCAAGGCCATCAGAAAGATCGAGGCCACCCTGGGCACCGAGCCGCCGGAGACGCTCCTGGCCCGCACGCCCAAGGCCAAACGCCCGGCCCTTGTCGAGGTTATCAAACACCACCAGGCCCTCGCCAAACGGCGCGAAGCCCTCAGCGGCAGGATCCACCGCTTGCAGTTGCGCCACCAGGAGGAGATGCAGGGCGTGACCGTAAAGGTGAAAAAGTTCGTCCACCCCGGCACGGTGATCACATTCGGCAAGACCAGAAAAAAGATCGAGAAACGGCTCGAAGCCTCGACCTTCTATTGGGACGCGGAAAAGCGCGACATCGTCTGCCGCTAGCGGTCCCCGTACTCCACCCGGATCAGGGTCAGCCCCTGGGGCGGCACCGTGGCCGGCGCCGAGGTCCGGTCCCCGGACGCGAGGATGGCCCCGACCGTCTCCACATCCAGCTTGCCCCGTCCGCAGGCCACCAGACACCCCACCAGATTGCGGACCATCTGCTTGAGGAACCCGTCCGCCGTGAACCGCCAGACCGATTCATGCCCGGTCTCGCCGGGATGGCGCGAAATATCCGTGATGGTCCGTACCGTGGACCCCACATCCGTGCCCACGTTCTGAAACGCGGCGAAATCGTGTTCGCCCAGGAGGACGGCGGCGGCCGCCTCCATGCGCGCGAAATCCACCGGGCCGCAATTCCAGACGAAGCGGCGGCGCTGGGGCAGGCAGAACTCCCGCTCGTGCCACAGGCGGTATTCGTAGGTCTTGGAAACCGCCCCGTACCGGGCGTGAAAGTCGCCGGAGACCTCGACCGCGTCGAGCACGCGCACGTCCCGGGGCAGGATGGCGTTCAGGCTGCGCCGCCAAGGGAATCCGGTCCGGCCGTCCGGGCAATCGAAATGGGCCGTCTGCCCCAGGGCGTGGACCCCGGCGTCGGTACGGCCCGAACCGTGCACCCGGACCGCGCTACCGAGAATGGTCGCCAGGGCCCGCTCCACCTCGCCCTGCACAGTGCGCGCAACGGGCTGTATCTGCCAGCCGCTAAAGGCCGTGCCCTCGTAGGCCAAAATCAGTCGAATGCGCGTCATGGGGCTGCTATACGTGAACACGGTGCGCAGTTCAACGCCGGAGAAAAGCACGGGCGGACGGCTCGAAGACCGCCCGCCCGTGGGATTCGTGATGAAGTCGGGGCTAGTTCTCGAAGGGAATCTGCAACTTGGTCAGGGCCTCGGAGAGCTTGGCCGCCTTTTTGGATTCCACGAAGGACAGGATTTCGCCCGCCTGCCTGCCGCGCATGCCGGACAGAACCTTGACTGCCAGGTCCTCGTCCATGGATTGCAGGATCTCGGCGGCCTTCTTGGCCTTGGTGTTGGAAAGCATGTCCACCAACTGCTTGACCCGCTGATCCTTGGTCTGCTTGGCCTCGTCGAGCATGGACTTGATCTCGTCGTGGAGCTTCTGGACCTTGGCGGCCTCGGCCTTGATGGATGCCTCCATCTCCTTGAGGGTCCGTTCCTTGATGGCCAGATCCTCTTCCTTCTTCTTCAGGGCCTTCCACTCCGAAGGCATGTCCGCCTCGGTGCGCCTCTCGGCGGCGGCCTGATCCTTGGCCGCCTCGGCCTTGGCCGCGCGGTTGGCCTCGGAATTCGCTTTGTCCGCAATGGGCGTGGGCGGTGCGGCATTATCCTGGGCCGCAGCCGTTTCGCCGGAAAATACGTCGGGCAACACGGTCCCCACGGCCTTGAGCGTCAGGGAATCGACGCTCAGGAGGCCGAACACGGCGAGCTTCAACAGGGCCAGGAAGACGAGACTGGCCAGAACCTTAGTGATCGTGAGGCTCGAACCGGATCGTTGCCATTTCGTCGTTTTCCTTTTCTTCGCGGGCGTTTTCTTGGTCATGATGCCTCTTGGCTTGCGTTTGCTTGAGCTTTTCCAGGAGCTTCTTGTCCTTGGACCGTTCCACGGCTTCCGTGCGGCATCTTTGCAATTTGAGTTCCAAACCGTTCAGCTCCACCCGGGCGACGGACAGGTCCTGGGACAGGGCGTCCTTGTACTGCCGCCACAGCCACATGTCGTTGGCCGACGCGCTCGAAGCGGCCTGGTTGGCCAGGTGGGCCGCAAGCCGCGCTTCGAGCCCGGCCAGTTTCTCGGCCTGGGCGTCGCGGGCGGCCTTGGCCCGGGCCAGGGCGGCCTTGGCCTGCTCCTCCAACTGCTCGCGATAGTCGAGCACCTTGTCGAGCTTGAAATGAAACGGCTTGGCCATGGGATTTCCGCGCGTACCGGGCGGCTCGGGCTAATCGTCCACACCGGCGGGCTTGCCGCCCAGGCCGCAATAACCGATCCCCTCTTCCCGGTTCACCCAGCGCCACATCATGCACTGGGCCACCTGGCACATCTTCATTTTGTCGTCATGGGTCATGAGCAGGGGACAGAACAAAAATTTGGCGTCATCGACGTGCACGAGCATGGGGTTCCTCCTTGGGCCGACGGACTTGGAGCGACAATAAAAAACGGTGCGCCGACCATTCGGCGCACCGTCAATATAGCGTGTATCCGAACCGCTGGCTAGCTGCCGGGCACAGCCTCGTGCCGGGCCGCGGCCATGACGTCGGCCGGGACGGTCTGGGCCACGGGGTGCGGGGTCTCGTCGCTCAGGGTGACCAAGGTCTCCATGCCGAGCATTGACTTCAGCTTTTCCAGCGCGAGCACCGAGCGGCGGGCCTGGGTGTCCAGGACCTCGGCATAGCCGCCGTCACGGATGACCTTGGCGTAATCGCTGTCCTGAAGCTTGGGATCGTCCTTGAAACGATTCTCGAAGTTGCGGGCGTATTCCCGAATCAGCTCGTCAACGCGGCTTTCCGGCATGGTCAGGACGTTGTGCAAGCCCTCGGCCAGATATTCCGGCGTGAGTTCAGGGGACTCCACCACCTTGGCGAAGCTGCGCACGTAACGCAGGGTGCCGTCATAGATGTGCGAGCGCTGGACCACGTTCATGCCCGCCCAACCGGCCTTGAGCCACTTGAACAGAAAGACCGTGCTCCGCGGCGCATCCGCGTCCTGTTCCACGAATATCTGCACCGACCCCGAGGCGTAGGTGAAGGTGTCCATCCAGCCGATCATGCCCCGGTTGAGCCCTTCCTGGCCGGAATAGAAATAATCCCAACGCGTGTCGTCGAGAATGGCCCCCTTGCGGCCCACTTCGGACTTGCCGTCCTGCTGCGAGACCGAGATGAGCACGTTGCGGCCCTGGTACTTGAGCAGGATGATAAGCCGGTTCAAATCGTAGCCGTAGTAGGCCTCGGCAAAGGAATCGGGCGTGGTCTCCTCGTATTCGCGGCCCCGGACCATCACGGGCGAGGTCTCGCTCAGAGAGGGAAGCTCCTCCCACAATCCCTTGGAGCGGGTCAGGAACTCACAGCCTTCCCGCCAGCCGGACATGCGCAGGACCGCCGGGCAAAGCAGATAGTTCGGGATGCCCGGGTTGTAGAAGAATTTGAGGATGCGGCCCAGATCCGAGGACACGTCGCGACGCAGACAGATGCCCCGTCCGCCGAACCGTTTGGCCGGTTCGATGTCCTTGGGATCGGCGTCCACGTTGGCCACGAAATCGAGCATGGGCTGCAAATCAGCCACGGACAACATCGCGGATCGATCCTGCAGCACGGCAAAAAGATTGTCGATTCCCTTTTCCACGTCCCCGGCCAACGGCTTAGGCTTGGAAGACAGATCCACGGACATGAGCCCTTCGGGCTCGTCTCCGGCCGCGGCGGGCGCAGCGAACAGGCACAGGGCGCACAGCGCGAACACCAGGGTCCGGAACCGCAGAGAACAGGATTGTTTTTTATTTTTCATAGCACTCACAGTAGGTTGCAACCCATTTTGCCCGCGGATAGGCGGGCCATTTATCCGTTCTTGTAATATTTCTATGTAGTAATCTTCATTGGCTTTGGCAAGCTGGAACCGCCATTTTCCCGCCGCCCGATCAATCGTCCGAATTCGTTGGTTTTTTCTTGAATCCCAATAGTTCAACGCGGGTCACGGCCCTGCCGCCGAACTTGCGCCGGACCTCGTCCACGGCCCTGTCCAGTTCGCTGGTGGACTCCTGTTGCCGAGGGGCCTCCTCGAACAGGGTCACCTGCCGGGCGCGGGCTCCGAAGTTGGACACTCCCACCCCGATGAGCCGCACCGCCCGGGGGAGCTTGACCTGTTCGAGCAAGGCACAGGCGATCCCGTAGATGACCGCCGTGTTGTCCGTGCGCGCGTCCAGGCTTTTGGAACGGGTGATCTGGGAAAAATCCGCGTACTTGATCTTGAGCGTCACGGTGCGCCCCTTATAGCCGTGGCGGCGCAGGTCCTCGCCCACCCGCTCCGACTGGACCAGGAGCCACTTCCTGAGCAGGGCGCGGTCCGTGGTATCCTCATGGAAGGTATTCTCCGCACTGCAACTCTTGGCCGCCTCGCAAGGCGTGACCGGCGTGGTGTCGATGCCGCGGGCCCGGTTGTACAATGCCGCGCCATGCTTGCCCAGCCGGCCCTCCCAGTACCCTACGGGCTTGGTCAGGATATCCCCGCAGGTCCGCACGCCGAGCCGCTTCAGGACATCCAGCAGCTTGGCCCCCACCCCGGGGATCTTGCCCACGGGCAGCGTGCGCAGGAACGCCGCCACCTCCTCGTGGCGCACGATGAACAGGCCGTCCGGCTTATCCATGTCCGAGGCGATCTTGGCCAGAAAGCGTACCGGGGCCACGCCCACGGAACAGGTCAATCCCGTGACCTCCCGCATGCGCTCCTTGATCCGCCGCCCCACCTCGTCGATGGGCCCGAACAGCCGCTCCAGTCCGGTGCCGTCCAGGTAGGCCTCGTCCACGCTGGCCTGCTCCACCGTGGGCGAAAATTCCCGCAATACGCCCATGACCTGGTGCGATACCTCCTTGTAGCGTCCCATGCGGCCCGGCACCAAGATGATCTCCGGGCACAGCTTGCGCGCCTTGACCACGGACATGGCCGAACGCACCCCGTACTTGCGCACCTCGTAACTGGCCGCCGAGACCACGCTGCGGTCCGACGTCCCGCCCACGGCCACCGGCTTGCCTCGAAGCTCCGGGTTGTCCATCTGTTCCACGGAGGCATAAAACGCATCCATGTCGATATGAAGAATCCAGGTCTGCATAGTGTTTAGTTTACCTGAACAAAGCCCGTTTGTTAAGGGCCCTCATCAGGCAAAAAAAGACAACAAGAACAGACTGTTCAGCAAACGGCAGCAATTGGGTGAAAGTCCTGGGAAGCGAACCGATCAGTCCCCGGAGCGCAGGCATGCGGCGACAAAGGCGCGCGGGATCGCGCTATTGGAGCCGAAATGGAGATGGACGTAGGAACCCAGAGTCTTTCCGACAACGAAGCCTTCGGGGATGTCGAGGGGGCCTTTGCGGCCCGAAAGGGTGTAGACAGGATGCAGGGCATCGGGATCGGCGTCATGGTCATGATCCCGGATGGAGGAGTAGTGGAATTCGTGCCCGCGCGCCGTGGTCCCGGCCGGGCCGAGCACGGTGTCTTCCCGGGCCGTAATCTCGCGGTAGCCCAAGGCGCGGAACTTGTCGCCCATCTCGGCACGCACCGGGTAGACCCCGGCCATGGCATAGCGTCCCCGGCCGGTGACGATGTCGTTCATGAGCAGCATGAACCCGCCGCATTCGGCATAAACCGGGCGGCCCGACTCGCAGAATTCCTTGATCTCGCGGCGCAGGCGGGTGTTCTGCCCCAGTTCAAAGGCATACAGCTCGGGATAGCCGCCGCCCAGATACAGGCCGTCCAGGTGTTCGGGCAGGCGGGTGTCCTCCAGGGGGGAAAACTCCACGAGGCGCGCGCCCGCCTCGCGCAGGAGACGGAGATTTTCCTCGTAATAGAAACAGAAGGCGTTATCCCGGGCCAGGCCGATGGTCACTCTGGGGAGTTGGGGCACGGGCTCGAACGGCGGCACAGCCTCCACCTCGGGGACCAGGGCCAGGAGGGCGTCCGGATCCAGGCCGGTTTCCACCCAGTCGGCCAACCGCTGATAGCGGGCCAGGTCCGGGCCGTCCTGGTCCGGAGTGACCAGGCCCAGATGCCGCGAGGGCGTGCCTATGTCCTCGTCGCGGCCGAGACAGCCGAGCACGGGTACGTCCGGCACCAAGGTCATGGCCTCGCGCAGCAATTCGGCATGGGCCGGGCTGCCCACACGATTGAAAATGACTCCGGCGAGGGTCACCTCGGGATCGAAATCCGCGTATCCGGCCACCAGCGCGGCGGCGGACCTGGCCATGGACCGCGCATCCACCACCAGAATGACCGGCAGGCCGAGGATCTTGGCCATCTGGGCCGTGGACCCGGCGTCGCCCGTGCCGGAGATGCCGTCGAACAGCCCCATGACGCCCTCGATGACGGCCACGTCGCTGTCTGCCGCGTAACGGTTGAAGATGTCCAGGTTGGTGGCCTCGTCGAGCATCCAGCCGTCCAGATTGTGGCTCGGCACGGGGTTGCCGTCCACGGCGCAGGCCAAGGCATGGTGGCCGGGGTCGATGAAGTCCGGCCCGCATTTGAACGGCTGAACCCGCTTTCCCCGCCGGGCCAGGGAGGCCATCAGTCCGAGGGAGATGGAGGTCTTGCCGCACCCGCTGTGCGTTCCGGCGATAACGAATGCCCTGACCGCGCTCATATCCGCCCCAGGCCTAAACCAGGCTCTTCTTGGTCAGGTATTCCATTATCTTGCGCCCTTCCTCATGGAGGGGATTCAGGTCCAGGCACTTGGCCGTGGCCTCGGCGCAGGCGGCCCAATCCTGGCGCTCGAACTGGGCGCGGGCCAGATTGTACCAGAGATTCTCGTCGTCGTGCGAAAGGTCCAGGGCGCGGCGGTAGTAATCCACGGCCTGACCGAAGAGTTTCTTTTTACGCAGGGCGATGCCGTACTCGTTGAAAAGGTGCTTGTGGTCGTCGGAAAAGGCCATATCCAGGCCGAGGATGCGGTCGAAGACCTTCTTTGCCTTGTCCTCCTCGTCCCGGGCCAGGAGGCACAGGCCGATGCCGAAGTTGGCGCGCACGTTCTGCTCGTCCAGATTCAGGGCGTTGGCGTATTCATATTCGGCGGTGAAGTTCTCGCCGCGCTTGCGAAACTTGTCGCCCCGGGCCACGGACTTCTGGACCATGCGCAAGTTGCCGACCACTTCCTTGAAGAGCTGGGGCATGGGCAGGTAATCGGCCAGCAGTTCATCCTTGGAAAGGGTCTCCACCGGGCCGAATGGCACGTGCTTATTGTTCAATCCCTGGAGTTCCATTATGCCGTCTTCCGTCTCCCTGACGTAGTACAGGGCCGTTTGCTTGACCCGCCGGGCCGTGGTGCCCGTGCCGATCTTGGCCATGCGCTCGATGGAAAAGACGCCTTCTATCGGTCCTTGTTCGCTCTGCATTGTCCGCTCGTTATTGCCCGGTGCCTTGGAAGTTGATGAGGAGGTCGGCCGCGTTCACCCGGTGACGATACACCGGATCGGGCCCGATAGGAAGCGTTCTACGCGTTCGGCGATCTGGATCTCGGCGCGCCGCGAAGGACCAGGAAACCGCCCAGTCCCGCCGCCAGGGAGGCCCCGAGCACGGCAGTCTTGGCCCCGGCCAACAGGACCGGGTCGCGGCCGAAGGCCAGGGTGGCGATGAACAGGGACATAGTGAAGCCGATGCCCCCGAGCATGCCCGCGCCGACAAAGTGCCGAAGCGTCACGCCGCGCGGATACCCCTCGGAAAAGCGGATGATCAGCAGGACCATGAGCACGATGCCCGCGGGCTTGCCCAGGACCAGGCCGAGCGCCGTGCCCAGGGCCGCCGGAGCGGCCGGGGCCTGAATGCCGCCGGACAGGGCCACGCCCGCATTGGCCAGGGCGAAGAGCGGCATGATGATGTAGTCCACCAAGGGGTGCAGGCCGTGCACCAGCCGTTGCAGCGGGGTCTGGGCCCGGGCGACGATGCGTTGCATGGAGAGCAGGGCCGAGTGCATATCCCCGTTGGTCAGGACCGACTCGCCCGGTCCGGCCGCATCGCGGTAGTCGCGGAGCACCCGGGCGGCGTTGACGGAAAAGGCCTCGGCGTCGCACCGGGTGCGGGCCGGGATGGCCAGAGCCATGAGCACGCCCGCCACCGTGGAATGGACCCCGGACTTGAGCACGAAGAACCACAACAGGCAGCCCGCCAGGGCATAGAAGACCGGGGAGCGCACGCCCATGCGGTTGGCGGCGAAGGCCAGGGCCAGGCAAGCCGCGCCCGCGCCGAGCATGGGGAACGAGATATCCGCCGTGTAGAACAGGGCGATGACCAGAATGGAACCGATATCATCCACGATGGCCACGGCGGTCAGGAATATCTTGATCTGGTACGGTACGCGGTCCCCGAGCAGGGCCAGAATGCCCAGAGCGAAAGCAATATCCGTGGCCATGGGGATGCCCCATCCCGCGAGGGACGGTTCGCCGAGGTTGACCAGGGCGAAAAGGGAGGCGGGCACGACCATGCCCCCGATGGCGGCGGCTATGGGCAGCACGGCCTGGCTGCGCGAGGACAGCTCGCCCACCAGGAACTCCCGCTTGATCTCCAGGCCGACCACGAAAAAGAACAGGGCCATGAGCCCGTCGTTGACCCACAGGATGACCGGCTTGGACAGGGCGGCCGCGCCGAAGCCCACGGTGAACTCGGTCTGCCACAGCCCGTCGTAGGACGCGGCCCACGGCGAATTGGCCCAGACGAGCGCGGTCAGAGCACTGACGATGAGCAGAACGCCGCTGGTGGTCTTGGAGCGAAAAAATTCCTGAAACGGCATGAGCGCCTGTTCAATGGGCTCCACGCCGCAGGCAACGAAGTCGCGTATTGCCATGCCGTACCTCCGCTCCCCGGTCCGCGTCTCAACTGCGCCGCTGTCCTTCCAGCAGGTGGTCCACCTCGGATACGGTCAGGGGTTTGTAAAAGAAATATCCCTGCACGAAACGGCAGCCCTCGCGCTCCAGGAACGCGAGCTGGCCCGAGGTCTCCACGCCCTCGGCCACGATCTTGAGCCCCATGGACTCGCCCAGGGAAAAGACCGTGCGCACGATGGCCTGGCTGTCCGGGTCCTGGTCCACGGCCACGACGAAGCTGCGGTCCACCTTGACCACGTCGATGGGGAACCGTTGCAGATAGGAAAGGGACGAGTAGCCCGTGCCGAAGTCGTCGATGCAGATGTGCACCCCCAGGCCCTTGAGCTGCTGCAATATGTCCTCGGCCACGCTGGGGTTGTCCATGAGGGCGGACTCGGTGATCTCGATGTTCAGAGAGTCGGCGGACAGCCCGGAATCCTCCAGAGCGCGGGATATCTGCCCGGCGAGCATGGACTGGCCGAAATGCTTGCCCGAGATGTTGATGTTCACGGTCAGTTCACTGCCGTCCGTGACCCCGGCCAAGGTCTGCCAACGCCGCACCTGGGCGCAGGCCTCCTCCAGGACAAGGTTGTCGATGGCGTAGATCAGGCCGGTGTCCTCGGCGAGCGAGATGAAGTCGCCGGGCCCGATGATGCCGTGTTCGGGATGGCGCCAGCGGACCAGGGCCTCGAACCCGCAGACCCGCCGGGAATCCAGCTGCACGATGGGCTGGTAGACCACCTCGAATTCACGCAGGTCCACGGCGCGCCGCAAGTCGGTCTCCAGTTCCATGAGTTGCAGGGCCTGATCGTGCATCTTGCGGTTGAAGACCTTGAAACGCGACTTGCCGAGCTCCTTGGCCCGATACATGGCCGTGTCCGCGTCGCGCAACAGCGCCTCGGGCCGGTCGTAGCCGTCGGTCTTGAGAACGATGCCGAGGCTGGCCGAGGTGAAGACCTCGTTGCCGCCGATGATGAACGGCTGGCGCACGCCCTCCAGGATACGCCGGGCGATGGCGATGGCATCCTTGGGCGCGGAGATCTCTTCCTGGAGGATGGCAAACTCGTCGCCGCCGAACCGGGCGATGGTGTCCACGGACCGGCCGCACTGCTCAAGCACCCGGGCCACCCCGCGCAACAGTTCGTCGCCCGCGTCGTGGCCGAGCGAGTCATTGACCACCTTGAAGCGGTCCAGGTCCATGTACAGGACCGCGAACATGTGCTTGCGCCGCCGGGAACGTTCCATGGCCATGCGCAGATGGTCCAGGAACAGAGCCCGGTTGGGCAGGCCGGTGAGCGGGTCGTGGAAGGCCTGGCGCTTGAGCTGATCCTCGGCCTTCTTGCGCATGGTTATGTCCTCGATGGACCCCTCGAAACAGACGATGTTGCCGGAGTCGTCCGTGAGTTTGCGCGCGTTCTCCGCGACCCAGATGATCCGGCCATCGCGCTTGCGCACCTTGGACACGAAATTCTTGACCTCGTTGCGCTCCTCGATGAGGCGCAGGAACTCCGTGCGCCGCTCGGGGTCCACGTACATCTGGGTGCCGATGTCGTAGATGGAGCTCATCAGGTCCTCGGGCGACTTGTAGCCCAGGATGCGGGCCAGCGCCGGGTTGGTGTCCTGAAACCGGCCCGAGAGGGAGGACTGGTAGATGCCCTCCACCGCGTTCTCGAAAATGGTTCGGTACTTTTTCTCGGCCTTGCGCAGGGCGTCGCCGATGACCTTGCGCTCGGCGATCTCGATTTTGAGTTGGGTGTTGGTACGCATCAGCTCGCCGGTACGCTCCTCGACCTTTTGCCTGAGGGCGTCGCGGGCATCCTGCAACTCATGGGTCTTCTGCCGGACGCGGTCTTCAAGGTTGCCGACCAGTTCGGATATCTGCCCGGTCATGGCTTCCATGGCCTTGGCCAGTTGCCCGACCTCGTCGTCGGAATCAATGGTCGGGACCGTGCCGAAGTCCTTGACCGCCACCCGTCCGGCATACTCGGTCAACTGCCGGAGCGGCTTGGATATGTTGACCACGAACAGGAAGACCAGAAGCAGGCTGGCCCCGAACAGGATGAGCATGACCACCTGCTGTTCGAGCACGGCCTCGTGGATGTTCCGATCAATGACCGCGTAGTCCATGCCGATATGCACGTCCCCGCCCAACCCGGACAGGATGGGGCTCGACACATGCAGGTAGCGTTTGCCGTCCAGGACCACGTCGCGCAGGATGTGCCCCTCGCGGGACTCCTCCTTGGAGGTCTCCACGACCAGCCGCATAATCCGGTCCGGGATAACCGGCACGAAGGTATGGGCCAGGACGTTGCCTTTCTCGTCGGCCACGAGCACGTAGGAGACCGCGTTGATGCCCAGATACTGGTCGATGCGCCCCTGGAGGGACCCGGCGTCCTGGCTGAGGATGGTGGAGATGTCCGATTCGGCCACGGACCGGGCCAAGGCCAGGGCTTTGGACTCGTACTCGCGGGTCATCTCGCGCCGGAGCCGGTCGGAGAAGGTCATGGAGGTGACTGCCGCGATCATGCCGAAAATCACGACCATGAACAGCAGCGGCTTGACGAATAGCTTGGGGGCCCTCATTCGCGCCACCTCTCCCAGCTCTCGATGGACCGGAACCGGCCGTCCGTGACCGTAGTCAGATAAATGGCGTCGAGTCCCTGATGCCGCCCCGGGCCGAAGTGCGCATCGACCCCGATGCCCAGGTCAAAGTCGAGGATGGACTCCATGACCTCGGGGATGCGCTCGGGAGACGGGTTTTCCCCCATGCGCCGGACCATCTCGCACAACAGGCGGCCGTTCAGGAACCCCTCGAGGCTGACGAAACTGTAGCGCCGCGGGGAATACGACTCGTCCACAGGCATGGCGCCGCCCTTGTAGCCGCCCATGACCTCTCGATAGAAGCGCACGCCGGGCAGGTCCGTCTCCTCATAGCTCGGAACCACCTGGGACTGGATCAGATCGTGGGTGTAGTCCTTTCCGGCCCGCTCGCTCTCCTCTTTCAGCAAGTCGAGCATCTTGTCGCTGCCGGTAAAGGACAGCCCGGCAATGGGCAGATCGCATCCCTGGTTGCGGGCGTCGCGGATAAAGGCCGCCTGGGAGGCGTAGGTCCCGACCACGACGATGGCGTTCACGCCCGCGTCCATGAGGTGTCGGGCCTCGAAAGTGAAGTCCTGGTCGAAGGCGGCTCCGCGATGGTAGGCGGCCTCGGCCCCGATGCGCAGGCCGTACGCGGCCAGGGCGCGGCGCACCCCGTCCCAGCCGGTGCGGCCGTAGGCGTCCGACTGGTAGAAGACCCCGATACGGTTGCGGCCGACCGCCAGAAGGTGGTTCACCAGCGCGCGGGTCTCGTCGAAATAGGAAGCGCGCAGGTTGAAGACATACTTGCCGAAGGGATCGGCGCGCAGGGGCTGGGCTCCGGAGAAGGGAAAAAGCATGTAGACGTGGCGGTCCGCGAACTTCTGCAACAGGGGGAGAATGTGCGTGGCCGTGGGGGTGCCCACGTAGCCGGCCAGGGCGAAGACCTTGTCCCGGAGGATGAAGTTGACCGTATTCTGGAAGCAGGGGATGGGGTTGTAGCCGTCGTTGGCGGGTTCGATCCGGATGGTCCAGCCGTCCTTGCCCACCCGGGCGTTGTAGTATTCGAGATAGGCCATGAGCCCGCGGTAGTACTCGATGCCCAACTCCCCGTTGGCCCCGGTAAAGGCGGCGGACATGCCGAAGACCAGTTCGTGGCGCTCCTCGGCCCGGGCCTGGCCGGGGGTGAGCGACAACACGATAAACAGCGTCAGCAGAGCCGCAACGGGCAATATTTTCCTTATTTTATCCACGGTAGCTTCATGCCATTCCTGACGGGAAAGTGCAACCGTCACCCAAAGTTCCCCGGCTCCGAGAACGGGCCCGAAACGGCCCGGGAACGGGGGGAGAATGGAACACGGCCCCAGGCCCGGTGACCAGCCGGACCTAAACCGAGTCGATGAATTCGCAGCGCAGGCCGCCCTCCCCGTCCACATGGACCAGGGCCAGGGAGCCGCTCTCGCCCAGTGAGCCGGGGTTGAGCAGGCGGACGCCCTCGACCACGGACCAGTCGCGGGCATGGGTATGGCCGTAGCAGACCAGGTCGAGTCCCGGCCCGAAGGCCTGGGCCACCTTGACCGGCACTTGGGAACGCGGTCCCCATCCGTGGGTTACGCCCACGGTCAGGGGCCCCACCTGCGCGGTAAGCATGGGATCCAGCTGTCCGGCCAGTTCCGGGTCCCAGTCGCAATTGCCGCGCACGCACAAGAAATTGTCGTGTTGCAGGAAATAGGACCAGGCGGCCACGGAGGTGATGTCTCCGCAATGAATGAGCGCGTCCGACGGACCGAGCCAGCGATCGTAGACGGCGTCAAGCCAAGCGGGCGGCGTACCCATATGGGTGTCCGAAATAACGGCGATCTGCATGGGCGGGGCTGAGAAGGTGGACTATTCGGAGACCTTCTTGGCGCGATAGCGGATGTAGGCGTCGCGGACCGCGGCGTACTTGTCCACCGCACCTTCGGTCAGCGTCTCGTACTCGTTGCCTTCAAGTTGCAGGGAGAGATCGTTCAGGTTCTTGTAGGCGCGGATGGCCATGAACTCGACGAAGGTGAACCGGCCGTAGGTTAGCGGATCGCAATAGGCGTCCGCCACCCAGCCCACGGTACCCCGGATGGAGCTCGGGCCGATGAAAGGCCAGACCAGGTAGATGCCGGGCCCGAACCCGGCCTTGCCCAGGGTCTGGTCGAAGCCGTCGGCCGTCGGCCGCTCGGGCTCCCAGTTCTTGGGCATGCCCCCGGTGACGTCGCCCAGACCGAGCACGCCGAAGGAGGTGTTGGCCACGAATTTGGACGTCTCCATGTAGGCGGCGTCCCACTTGCCGGTCATGAGGTCGTTAAGGAACCGGACCGGAAACAGCATG
Organism: Desulfovibrio sp. Huiquan2017; assembly: GCF_017351175.1. NCBI lineage: Bacteria > Pseudomonadati > Thermodesulfobacteriota > Desulfovibrionia > Desulfovibrionales > Desulfovibrionaceae > Desulfovibrio > Desulfovibrio sp. Huiquan2017. The sequence goes on from NZ_JAFMPN010000018.1 coordinate 36,966, forward strand.
TTGGTGAAGAAATTGGAAACCCAGGTGCGGGGACGGGGCGGGACCACCCAGGCATAACCCTGAGCCATGGGCCGGAACACGCCCCGATAGAGGACGTCGTTGACCTGAAACCAAACCCGGTTCCAGCCGGACAGGGGATCGCTGACCAGGGGCTGATTCGCATACTCGGCGTCGAATTCATCGAAGTCGTCGGACATGGCGGCCCGAGACTCGGGGGTGGTGGCGGGCTCGCCGCCGAATTGGGCCACCCGGACGGGTTCCGCCGAGGAGTCGGAGGCACGGGAGATGCCCGCCGCTCCCAACAGGAGTGCGGCGGCCAGCACTATGGTCATCAAACGAAAGCCTGTTTCTTCAACCCTCATTACGATGCCGGTTCTTCCTCTTTGCCCAGATCTATCTGCTCGATGCGATTCTGGATCGTTTTCAGTAAGTCTTCGCCGGTGCCCTTGTTCAGTACTTCGGCGAACTGGCTGCGGTAATTCATCACCAGGCTCACGCCTTCGGCGACGACATCATAAACCATCCACTGTCCCTGAACGATTTTCAAGCGAAATTCAACAACTATTTTTTTGTCTTTGTCAATGATTTCCGTTTGGACCTTGGCGTTGTTGCCGGAAATATCCTCACGCGTGTACTGCACGTCCTGGCCGCCGTAGGCGGGAATACGCTTCAGATACGACCGTTCGAGCAGCTTGACGAAGGCCTCCTGGAGCCGGCCGCGCAGGTCCGGAGACATGTCCAGCCACGGCCGTCCCACCGCGAACTTGGTGACCAGACCGAAATCAATGTATTGCTCGGCCGCTTCGCGCAGCCGCTCGACGGCCTCGTCATGCCGGACGGGGTCCTGCATGGCGGGGTCGGACAGCATCTTGACGATCTGGTCCACCCCTTCACGCACGCGTTCGGTGGGGGACTGCCCGGCCATGGCGGCGGAAGCGCCGACGGCCATGAGGCAGGCCAGAACAAAGCTCAATGCGATTCTTCTGCAAATCATACTATACCTATCCCTGGTACGTCCGCGTCCTCTATACCGAGCCGAAGGCGAACTTGCTGATCAGGTCCTCAAGGTTAATGGCGGGCTGCGTGTTGAACAGCGTATCGCCCGGCTTGACGGGATCGCCGAGTCCGCCCGGCACGATTTTCACAAACTTGTCGCCGATCAGCCCGTTGGTCTTGATGGCGGCGATGGCGTCGTCCGTGAGCTGCACCTCCTTGAGGAGCATCATGGTCACCGAGGCCACGTCCTTTTTCTGGTCCAGGCCGATCTTGCCGACAAAACCTATATCCACGCCGAACATCTGCACCGGGGCATTGACTTTCAACCCCGAGATGTCCGTGAAATTCGCTTTGACTTCGTAGTATTTGTCCGAGAAAAGCTGCACGTTGCCGAGCTTGACGCTCATGTAGACAACGGCCAGCAGCCCCATGATCACGAAGATCCCCACTGCGGTTTCTTTCTTTATCTTGAACATCGGTCGTCCTTCCGGATGGTCAGTTTCTCGCCCAAGGCGCTGGTGCAGTCGATCCGCATCATGGCCGGGTCTATGGGTGGCATGGTCAGCCTCGGAGCGGAGCGCTCCGGGGCCACCCGGTCCAGGAACCGGCGCAGATACGGGTCCGTAGTCTTCTCCAGTTCCTCGATGGTCCCCTGGTACAGGCAGCGGTGCTCGCCCAGGATGACCACAAAATCGGCCAGGCCGCGCATGCTCGCCAGGTCGTGGGTGACCACGACCATGGTCATGTCGAAATGGCACATCATTTCCAACAGAAGCTGGTCCAGCTCGGCCGAGAGCACCGGGTCCAGGCCCGAAGTGGGCTCATCGCAGAAAAGCACCTGCGGGTCCATGACCAGGGCCCGGGCCAGCCCGGCCCGCTTGCGCATGCCCCCGGACAATTCGTTGGGGAACAGGTCCAGGGCGTGGCCCAGATCGACCATGTCCAGCCGGTCCTGGACAATGCGCATGATTTCCGGTTCCTTGAGCCTCGTGTGCTCACGCAGCGGCAGGGCCACGTTATCCTTGAGCCGGAGCGATCCGAGGAGCGCACCGTCCTGGAAAAGCACTCCCGTGCGCTGGCGCATGCAATGCGACTGTCGGGGAGTCATCTCCCCCAGATCGTGGCCGCCGAGCAGAATGCGCCCGCCCATGGGCGGCTGCAGGCCCAGGATATGTTTGAGGACTGTGGATTTGCCACAGCCCGAACCGCCCACGATCATGGACAGCTTGCCGCCGGGAAATTCAATGTTCAAATCGTTGACCACGGGCGTATCGCCGTACCCCACGGTCAGATTCTCCAGTCGTATGCTCGGTGCCGTGCTCACGTCTCCTCCTACCACAACAGCGACGTCAGGACGTAGTCCGCGGCCAGGATAACGACACACGACTTGACCACCGCACTGGTGGTGGACTGACTCACGCCTTCGGGGCCGGCGTGACCGGACCGCAGATGGGTGTAGTACCCCTCGAAACAACAGATGGTGCAGACCAGCACACCGAAGACCACGGCCTTGACGAAGCCGCCCTCGATGTCGTCCCAGTCCAGGGAGCCGGACACCCGCGACCAGTATACGCCCGCGTTGGCCCCAAGCAGCTTCACGCCGGTCAGCCAACCGCCCCACAGGGCGATGAGGTTGAAAAACGCCGTCAGTATGGGAAAGCTGATCAGGCAGGCGGCCATCTTCGGGGCCACCAGGTAACGCATGGGGTTGATGTCCATGATGGTCAGGGCGTCGATCTGCTCGGAGATGCGCATGACCCCGATCTCGGCGGTCATGGCCGACCCGGCCCGGCCGGTGAGCATGATCGCGGTCAGCACCGGAGCCAGCTCGCGGACCATGGACAGGGCCACGCCGGTGCCCAGAAAGCCGTCCGCGCCAAACACGGACAGGGCGTAGTAAAGCTGCATGCCCATGACCATGCCGGTGAACAGCCCGATCAGGGCGATGACCGACACGGACTGCACGCCGATGAAATATATCTGGCGGACGATCTTCGGGAACTGTCCCCACCCCGCGAAGACGAGGCGCAGGGAATCCAGGAGAAAGAGCGTCAGATTGCCGATCTCATCCACAGCGCGGCAGACCCAGCAGGGGAACAAAGGCGCCGTCATCCCGCGTGTTTTCTCCGTCATATATATAGCTCCAGCCCTTGGAAGACGGCTCGCGCCGCCTCGGATAAACGGTCCCGCCATGGATGGGAACCGAATCGTGTAGCGTTCGATTTGGGACTCCTACCCAATATAAACATAAACGGCAAGGCCGTTAGTCACACCGAGCATAAGAAGCAGGCCGGGTTCCCGGCCAGGCCTCACTTCCCGTCCGGCCCGCCGTTCTTGCGCGCCCACCAGTCCCGATCCGGGCCCAGGAACCACCAGTCCTTATGGTCGGTCTTCATGGCGGTCTCGGCCAATTCCCGGCCCCATTGCGTACGCACCCGCTCGACCGCGCTCTCCAGCCACTGCCCGGCATAGCGGTTGCCGTGGTCCAGCTCTTCCTTCAGGTTCAGGATGAAATCCAGCTGGTCAGCGTCCTGGGCCAACCGGGCCTCCAGGGTCTCGGCCTCTTCCAGCTCCTTCCAGTACCCGAGAACGTCCTCTTCCAGCCCCGTGCCATCGGTGGCGTGCTCCAGCACCTTCGTGCGCTCGGATTTGTTGTAGATGTGGGCCACGTAGTTGAAATCCCCGGTGCGCGCCTCGTGCAGGTCGTGGAACAGGCACATGTATGTGGTCCGGGCCACGTCCGCCCCGGCCATCAAGGCCAGCACGTGGCCGATGACCGCCGTGCGGAAGGAGTGTTCGGCCACGTTCTCCGACCCGGTGCCCAGAAACTGGTACCCGGTCCTCGGCGTCCGGCGCAACATCCCGCATTCGTTGAGAAAGTCAACAAGCCTCGTCAGCCTGCCCCGCGCTTTCATATCTGCCATGGATTGTTCTCCCGGCCCCCCTCCCCGCGTTGTTCCCAAACCTTTTCATCCGCATTGCGGGGCCGGGGACGGAGGGCGGCGCCCTATATCGTTAGCTGCGGTAATCCGCGTTGATGGAAATGTAGTCGTGGGTCAGGTCGCTGGCCAGGAGCATGGAGGAGCCCGGTCCGGCGCCCACGGCGATGTGGATGACGACGTCCCGCTGCTTCATGATCGGTCCCAACAGATCGTCCATGTCGCCCGGTTCCGGAGTGCCGTTGCGGAAGACCAGCACGCCGCCGATCTTGAGGACCAGGTCCTCGGGCTTGAAATCCGCGCCAGAATAACCCGCCGCGCAGATGATCCGACCCCAGTTGGGGTCCGAGCCGAACAGCGCGGTCTTGACCAGGGGCGAATTGCCCACGGCCCGGGCCACCTTCTCGGCGTCCGCGTCGTTCCGGGCCCCGGAGACCTCGATGAAGGCCACCTTGGTGCCGCCCTCGGCGTCCATGACTATCTTATAGGCCAAATCTTCGAGCACCGCGAGCAGATGCTTGCGCAACAGCACGTAGTCGTCCTCGGACTCGATGGCCACGCCGGATTCGCCGTTGGCCAGGGCCAGGACGGTGTCGTTGGTGGACATGTCGCCGTCCACCGTGACCCGGTTGATGGTCAGGTCCACGCAGTCGGCCAGCATGGTCCGCCACGCCTCGGCCGAAATGTCCGCGTCGCAGACCACGAAGCAGAGCATGGTGGCCATCTTCGGGGATATCATGCCCGCGCCCTTGCACATGCCGAGCAGGCGGACCTCGCCGCCCTTGAGTTCAAAGGAGCTTTCGGCCAGCTTGTGCACGGTGTCCGTGGTCATGATCGCCCGGGCCGTGTCCTCGGGGCCGGCCGTTCCCAGGCTCCCCTTCAAGGCGGGCATGACGTCGGCCCACTTGCCCATGTCGAACTGCGCGCCGATGACGCCGGTGGAGGCGGGCAGCAGTTCGTCCGCCGGAACGTCGAGCGCCTTGGCCGCCAGGTTCAGGGTCTCGCGGCAGTTGGCCCTGCCCTCGTCGCCGGTGCAGGCGTTGGCCTGGCCCGAATTGACCAGAAACCCGGACATCCTCCGGCCGTCGGCCAGCATCTCCTTGCACTGGAGCACGGGAGCGGCCTTGAACTTATTGGTGGTGAACACGCCTGCGGCCACTGCCGGAGTCCGGCTGACAATGGCTCCCAGGTCGAGCTTGCCGGGCTTCTTGAACGACGCCGACGCCGCGGCGAAGCTGTATCCAACGGGTATTTTCATCGAATTCTCCGGATGCTGTTTTCAAATCGACCACAGCCATAACGCAGAGTCGGTCCGCTGAAAAGAGGGAAGTGGTTGCCTCGACCCGCGGGCTGGCGTATGGCTGTCGCCATGGATCTGTCGACCCTCGCCCTCGTGTTCGCCACGTTCTTCTTCGCCGCCTTCCTCAAGGGAACGGCCGGGCTCGGCTTCGCCACCACCTGCCTGGGAATCATGGCCGCCTTTCTCGACGTGCGGCAGGCCATCCCCCTGGTGATCATTCCCTCCGTCCTGTCCAACGCCCTGGTCATGATCGACGCGGGCGGCTTCCTGCCCATCCTGCGCCGCTTCAAATTCATGTTCCTGGCCACCCTGCCCGGCCTGCTCATCGGCCTATGGCTGCTGGGAGGCAGTTCCTCGGCCACGCCCCGCCTGGTCCTGGGCACGGCCATGTTCCTCTATGGGGGATGGGGACTGTGGGGCGGTACCCTGCAACTGGTCCAGCGCCCGCTCCTGGACATCGCCGTGGGCGTAGTCACCGGCCTGGTCAACGGGCTGACCGGCTCGCAGATCATGCCCATCCTGCCCTATCTCATGTCCCTGGACATCTCAAAAGACGAGTTGGTCCAGGCCATCAACACCTCTTTCACCTTATCCTCGGTGATCATGCTCGTGGGGCTGAACCGGCTGGGCATGGTGTCCATGGAGGTGCTCGCCATCTCCGTGGCGGGACTCGTCCCCGTATTCCTGGGCATCCTCGTCGGCAGCAAGGTCCGGCGCTGGCTGCCCGAGCCCACCTACCGCCGAATGGTCTTCGCCCTCATCGGCCTGCTCGGCCTGGGCCTGATCCTGCGCGCCTTCCTCTAAGTCTTGCCTTCCGGGCCCAAACCGGCGTATTCTGCCCCATAAACCGGATATCCAAGGAGCCCCTCCATGCGCACCACGTTCTTCCGCCTGATCGCGGCCCTCCTGGCCGTGGCTTTCCTGAGCGCACCCGCCACGGCCGGACGCAAACTCAACGTCTCCAACGGACAGACCGTGTACGTGCCCATCTACTCCCACATCTACCAAGGCCCCAAGGGCAAGCCGTACAACCTCTCCGCCCTACTTTCCATCCGCAACGTGGACCAGAATCACTCCATCACGGTGACCTCGGTAAAATACTACGACAACAACGGGAAGCTGGTGAAGGACCACCTCACCGAACCCGGGACCATCCCGCCCTTGGGCACCAAGGAATTCTACGTGTCCGAGCGCGATTCGTCCGGCGGGTCCGGGGCCAACTTCACGGTTCGCTGGAAGAGCGGAAACAACACCGCCGTGCCGGTGATCCAGGCGATCATGATCGGGACCGCCTCCGGGCAGGGCATTTCCTTCACCTGCGACGGCGTGGCCATCGAGGAGAACTGACGAACGGCCCGCGCACGCGGCCTATCCACACCACCCCGGGCGACCGGCCCGTTCGCCCCGAGAACCGACGACAAGGGGCAAAGGCCCAATCCATGAAATCCGGCGTCTTCACCAGCCTGTTCATCTCCACCGTGGTCGTCATGCTCGGCATCGGCGTCATCGCCCCGATCCTGCCCCTGTACGCCCACGACATGGGCGCGTCCGGCCTGGTCGTCGGCGCGATATTTTCGGGGTTCGCCCTGTCGCGCCTCTTCCTGGCCCCCCTGGTGGGCAGCTTTGCCGACCGGCACAGGAAAAAACGCATCCTCATGGCGGGCCTGACACTGTTCATCGCCGTGTCCCTGGCCTATGTGGCCGCGGACTCCCCGACCCTGCTGCTGCTCATCCGCCTGGTCCAGGGCGGCGCCAGCGTATTGGTCACGCCGGTGGCCCAGTCCTATGTGGGCGACATCACCCCGGTGGGCCAGGAAGGCAGACTGGGCAATCTGTACTTCATGTCCATGTTCATAGGCATGGCCGGAGGCCCCTACCTGGGCGGCTGGCTCTGCGACCACTACGGCATGGCCGCGCCCTTCTACGCCATGAGCGTCCTGTCGTTTCTCGCCCTGCTGCTGATCCTGTTCCTGGTGCCCGACGCACCGGCCTCCGCGCCCCGGCCCGAAGGCCGCCGGACCGGAGTCAAAGCGCTGCCGCCGGTCCTCGGCGACCGGTCCATGTGGGGGATCATGGTCTATTTTGGCTCGCGGGGTTTCTACCGCTGGGGATTCAACACGTTCTTCCCGATGCTGGCGATCAAGGTCAGCGGGGCCAGCGTCACCGAAGTGGGAGCGGTCCTGTCGAGCTACATGCTCTCCGGCTCCCTGGTCCAATACCCCTGCGGCCTGCTCGTGGACAGATTCCCCCGGCACAAGGTCCGGTTCGTGCTCTGGGGCGGCGTGTCGGCCGCCCTGTCCATGTGCGCCATCGCCTTCTGCCGGAGCATGACCATGTTTTTCCTGCTTTCGCTGGCCATGGGCCTGCTCAGCGCTCTATCGCGCGCCGCCTGCATAACCATACAGACCGAGCGGGGGCGCATTCACGGTATGGGCGCGGCCGCCGGGGCGATGACCTCCTCCATGAGCCTGGGACAGGTCGTGGGGCCTCTGGTGCTGGGACTGATCGTGGATTGGACCGCCATTCCGCCCGCCTTTGTGGTGGCGGGCCTGGTCGGCCTGGCGGGTTCGCTGGCGGCGGCGTTTCTGCTGCGCCGGGACGGGGACGGACACGAAGATCCGCCCCGCGCCCCGATGCGGAATTTCAAAAAATCGGACGCGGAGGCCTAGGCCTCCAGCTCCTTCATCAGCCATTCCTTGATGGGCGGAGTCAATTCGAGAATGCCCTTGATTCCCTTGATGTCCGCAAGCAACTGCTTGGCCAGGTCGTCCGGGATCTTCTTCGAACAGAGGATAGTCGAGCCGTAGTTGTCCATGCGCATGAGGACCACCTTGGGCTCGGCCCAGGTGTCCATGGCGAAATAGATCGAATACTCCCCGGACGTCGTCACCGGCGACCGCATGGCGTCACGGTAGTTGTTGTTGCCCCATTCGAGGTACAGGGTGACGGCATCCTCGTGGATCATGTCCCAGTTCACTTCATTCAGCCACTGCTTGCAGGCGTTGGTGTCGTCGCTCATATTTCCTCCAAAGATGTTCTTGTCATTTTCCGATAATAAGGATCGTTCCGGAACCTGTCCAGCCTCTCACGGGTCGATGCCGGCGTCGCGATTCCGCTGTCTCACCCGGATCAGCACCGCGAATCCGACGAGCAGCATCAGCGTCGCCAATTCGCGCACCCACAGGGCCCAGACCGTCACCCCGGCGAGAACGACCGCGATCAGCAGCCGCCAACACTTGCCCCGGTTCCACGGCGCGGCCGACCAGTTCCTTTCCCACTCCACGCCCCGGTGCACGAACCGAAACCACAGGTTCTCCGGCGGCGCGCCCAAATCCAGCTCGAAGAAGCCCGCGCCCAACAGGATCAGCGAGGCGGCCAGCACGAGATAGCCGTGCGTGAACAAGGCCAGGGCAAACAGGCTCAGGCCCGTGCAATGCAGACTCCAATTCCACGGCTGCCGGTGCCTGGACACCGCGAGCCCGAACAACGACGAAGGCGTGACGGCCATGATTTCTCCTTCCCGACCATACAAACGACTTCACCGTCATTGCAACCCATTACGGGTTTTTGTAAAAGCAGGGCAGGGAGGACTATCATGGATACTTATCTCATCTCGCGGGCCGTGGCCGAAATCGGCGAATGCCTGCGTGCGCAAAATCATTTCCTGGCCACCGCCGAATCCTGCACCGGCGGGCTGCTCGCCAGCACCCTGACGGATACCCCCGGCAGTTCCGAATGGTTCGCCGGGTCCGTGGTCGCCTATTCAAACACGGTCAAGAACAAGCTCTTGGACGTGCCCGACGCCGACCTGGAAAAACACGGCGCGGTCTCCGAGCCCGTGGTGCTGGCCATGGCCCGGGGCGTGCTCAAGACCATCGGCGCGGACGTGTCCGTGGCCATCTCCGGCATCGCCGGGCCCTCCGGCGGCACCCCGGACAAACCCGTGGGCACCGTCTGGATCGCCTGGGCCTGGCCCGACGGCGCTCGGGCGCGCAAATACCACTTCCAGGGCACCAGGGACCAAGTGAAGAGCCAAACGGTCATGACGGCCATCAACGGCCTGCTGGGCGTGACCAAGTAACAGGGCGAAAGCCTTCGGCGGGCGGGGCGCTGCCCCAACCCTGCCAGAGAACCTTTTGCAAAAGGTTCTCTGGACGCTACCAAACTTTTTGTGTTGCCTGCGGCGAAGGGACGGACGAGGATGGTCGCTTGTTTCGCGTGGGAACGGAAATAGCGTGATGTTTTCTGACAAAGGCTAACAGGGGAGCCCTACTCGTTTCTCGCCTTTCCCCCAAAAACAACCCGTTTTTTTGCCCGGAATCGCCAATCGGGACGACGGAAGGCGTTCCTTGCCAAGCCCTCCGCCCCCGCACCTCCGAGCCAGCTCGGCGATGGGATTCTCAAGGCCCTCGGCCTTGAGCGGGTCCAGGGCAGCGCCCTGGCCGTCGGAGCCCCCCGTCCGGAGGTCTTCCCTACTCCATGCCTTCGTCCACGAGCAGGTCCCGGCCCGAGGCGGCGCCCCTGGCCAGGTCGTCCACCCTTTCGTTGAGCAGATGCCCGGCATGGCCCTTGACCCAGTGGAAGGTGACGTCGTGTTCCTCGATGAGGGGCATGAGCCGCCGCCAGAGATCCTGGTTCTTGACCGGCTTCTTGGCGGCGGTCTTCCAGCCGTTGCGCTGCCAATTCTTGAGCCAGCGTTGGGTGATGGCCTGCTGGACGTACTTGGAGTCGGTCCAAAGGTCCACGGCGCAAGGCCGGGTGAGGGAGGAGAGGCCCTCGATGACGGCGAGAAGCTCCATACGATTGTTGGTGGTCCGCTTGTAGCCTTGGGCGAGTTCCTTGTAGTTGGCGGCGGACTCGCCCTTGTATTCGCCGTGAATAAGGACCGCGCCGTAGCCGCCGGGGCCGGGGTTGCCCAGGCAGGAACCGTCCGTATACATGGTCACGCGATCACTCACTCTTGTTCTCCTTGTTCAATGAATCGAGTTTTTTGAGGATTTCCACCAGGACCTCCTGGATGGCCATGGGCCAGTCGCCCTCCTTGAAGGAGGGGAGCAGAAAGGCGGTCTTGAGGGAGTCGATGAATTCCGGGCCCAGCGCGGTGCGCATGAGCGGGGGGAAGCGCAGCTCCACCACGTCGATAGCCGGGGCGAGCCCCATATACATGGTCTTGTCGTCCAGCTCCGGGACCACAAAGTCGCCGCCGTATATCTGAATCTTGCAGTCCATGCCCCATTGGTCGCGCAGGGACTGGGTGAAGGAGACGATCATATTCTTCTGATCCTTGGTCAGGGTGCGGGTCTCATCGTAGATCGCGCTCCGCTGGTTGAGGACCTCGACCACATGCTCGTTGTTCTTCATGAACGCCCAGATGACTACGGCGAAAACCAGAAACAGCGCCAGGGAACGAATAAGTTTTTCCCTGGGCGTGGAACCGTGCACTCGGGGGATGGTTATGCGCATTTCCGCTCTCTATCGTCTGTGCCGGTTTCAGGCAAGGGCCAAGAGGCTAGCCCTCGCCCCGAAGGGCCTGGATGGGGTCCAGCGACGCGGCCTGACGGGCGGGCTTGAGGCCGAAGACCAGGCCCACGGCCTGGGAACCCGCCAGGGCCATGAAAAAGGCCTTCCAGGAGAATTGAATGGTCAGGATGCCCAGACGCGACAGGAATTGCCCCAACCCCAGACCGAGGAACAGGCCGAGCACGCCGCCGAGCAGGGTCAGGGCGCAGGCCTCGACCAAAAATTGCAGCATGATGGCGGAGTTGCGCGCGCCCATGGCTTTTTTCAAGCCGATCTCCTCGGCCCGCTCCGAGACCGAGATGGAGAAGAGGTTGGCCAGGACAAAGCCCCCCACCAGTACGGCGATGCCCGCAGTGACGCCCAGAAAGATGGTCAGGCCGCCCTTGAAGAAGGCCAGGAACTTGAGAACCTCGTCGGCGGTCAGGATGGAAAAGTCATCGTCATCCTCGGGCGCGAGGTGATGCAGGTGGCGGAGCAGGGAGCGCAGGTTCTCGGTGTGCGCGGCCATGTAGTCCGGCTCCACGAATTTGACCCGAAGGGCCCGGAAATACTTGCGGTCCAGGTTGTAGCGCTGGACCAGGGTGGACAGGGGTATGATGATGCGGTTGTCCACATCCCCGCCCCCGCCCGAGGTGACGCCCCGGTAGGAGAGCTTGCCGACCACCTGGAAAGGGATGCCCGAGATGTACAGAACCCGGCCCACGGGGGACTCGTCGCCGAACAGCTCACGCGACGGCGTGTCGCCGAGAAGCGCCACCTTGGCCCCGATGCGCTCGTCCTCGGCCGACAGGTCGCGGCCCTCGCTGAGCGGCCAGTTCCAGGCCCGGGAATAGTCCTGGGTGGTGCCGACGATGACCACGTCATGGTAGCTGCGGCTGCCCGCCTTGACCGTCTGCCCGCTCTTGGCCCGCATGGGCAGCACCTGGTATGCGCCGGGCAGAGAATCCCGAATGCGCGCGGCGTCCTCGCGGCTGAGGGTCAGGGTGCGCATGCCCACGGCGCGCTTCTGAAAGTTGCCGCCGAAGACCAGGGCCGCGTCCGGGCCGAACATGTCCACCATCTCCACGGCCATGCGGTTGGCCCCGTCCACCGCCGTGACGATCAGGGTCAGCGAGGCGATGCCGAAGGCCACGCCCAAGACCACGAAAACGGACCGCAACTTGAAGGCCCAAACGGCCTCCAACCCCATGCTTGCTACTCTGGTTATGGTCCGCATCATTCGTGTGTCGCCTCCGGCGGCCGGGGGAAGGGGGAAGGGAAACCCTTTGAAAAGGGCTTTCCCTTCCCCCGGACCCCCATCCCCCTTCCCTTCCTAAACTTTTTGTATCGCTTCGCGAAGGGCGGTGGACTAATTTTAATCCCTAACCAAATCCATTCGTAAATCTGTTTTCATCGCTTTTAACATATCATCAAATAACACATCTTGTGCATTTGAACCTGGTGCAGCGTTTTTAAAAGCCCGTGATAGACTAATAACATCTTTTGAACCTACGAGTTCAACTCGCGCTTGGCTCAAGCCATATCCTTTAAGCGCACGATCAGAACGTGAAACAAGACACTCTTTTAAGGAATAAAACAGCCCAATATACGCATCTCGTTTTTCTTGAAATATTCTCTGATCGTAGTGCAAACGAGTCGCTTCTTTACGCACATTTAATGATGCGCGCTAAGTTACTAAAGCAGCTATCATACTCCCGCCGCCAAACATTGCTATTAAAGAATCAACCCACCCCATATCTTCTCCTATGTCTTACCACGTACTATTAGCGGCCAGCATCTCCGTCCTTCCGCTCCCGGACGCCCCTGCCGCAGGCACATAGAAAGTTTGGAAGGGGGGTCCAGGGGGGAAACTTTTTCAAAAGTTTCCCCCCTGGCCGCCGGAGGCATTTGTTTTCACATCCTCGGCGATGCGCCCGTCGTGCAGGCGGACGATGCGGTCGGCCTCGCGGGCCACGTCCTCGTCGTGGGTGACGAGCACGATGGTCTGCCCGGCCAGATGCACATCGTGGAAGAGCTTCATGATCTCGCCGGAGGTTTTGGAGTCGAGCTGGCCGGTGGGCTCGTCGGCCAGAAGAATCTGCGGATCGTTGAGCAGGGCGCGGGCCATGGCCACCCGCTGCTGCTGGCCGCCGGACAGACGCGAGGGTTTGAAGTGCATGCGGTCGGCCAGGCCCACCCGCTCCAGAAGATTTTCCGCGCGGGCGGTCAGTTCGGAACGCGGCTTGCCGGAGTAGAGGCCGGGCAGGATGACGTTCTCGAACGCGGTGGCGTAGGAAATCAGGTAGAAGGACTGGAACACGAAGCCGAGAGCCCGGTTGCGCAGGTCGGACTGCTGGTCGTCGTCCAGATTGGAGGCGTCGCGGCCGAGCAGGCGGTAGACGCCCGAAGTGGGCCGGTCGAGCAGGCCGATGATGTGCAGCAGGGTGGACTTGCCCGAGCCGGACGTGCCCTGGAGGGCGATGAACTCGCCGGGAGCCACATCCAAAGTGATGCCCTTGAGGACCTCGACGCCGGGGTCGGCGTCGCCGCCCTTGCCCTGGAGGAAAGTCTTGATGATCCCGTTCAGCGAGATGGCCGGTTCGGTCATTGCAGCCCCTTCTTGCCGACCTTGGCCCCAGGCAGGACGAGCTGGGTAGCAACCACGTCGCCTTCGGACAGGCCGCCCAGGACCTCGGAAGTCTCCAGCCCTACGAGGCCGAGTTCGGGGGTGACCTCCTCGGGTTGCTTTTCGGGGTCGGTCACGCGGAAACAGACCTGGCGGTCCCGGACCCACTTGAGCGCGTTGTTGGGCACGGTGAGCACGTCGTCCCGGGTCTGGACGACGATCTTACACTGGGTGGTCATCTCAGGACGCAGGAAATCCGCCTGTTCGCTGGTGACCGTGACCAGGGTGCGGTAGTAGACGATGTTGTCGCGGATTTCCGGCTCGGGATAGATGCGATCGACCGAGCCCCGGAAGACCTTGTCGCGGTAGGCGTCCACGGTATAGCGCACGGGCAGGCCGGGCTTGACGCGACCGATGTCGGTCTCGTCCACGTAGATCCACATTTCGAGCTTCTCCGGGTTGAGCACGGTTATCAGGTTGGACACGGACAGGCCGGAAACAATGGTCTCGCCCTCCTGGGCGGCCACCTGGCTGACCACGCCGTCAATGGGAGAATAAATGCTGGTGTAGGAAAGTTGCACCTTGAGAGTATTGAGATAGGCCCTGGCCGCGGCCACGCCGAAACGGGCCGTCTTGGCGTCCTGGGTGGCCACGTCCAGGGAATCCTGGGCCTCCAGGCGCTTCTGGACCAGGGTGCGTTTGCGCGGCAGGTTCTTTTCCATGTATTCGAGCTTGGCCTGGGCCAGGTCGAGATTGGCCTGGGCCTCGGCGATACGCGCCTTGAGCTCGCGGGCGTCGATGCGGGCTACGAGCTGGCCCTTTCGGACGTGGTCGCCGACCTTGACGGGCACGGATTCGAGCACGCCGGTGGCCTGGGCCCCGATCTTGACCTGGGCGCCCACCTGGGCCTTGACGATGCCGGTGGCCTCCAGAACCTTGGACACGCTGCCGCGGGCGACCGTGGCGGTCTTGAGGACCTTGATCCTGTCCTTGGACTGCCCGGCGGTGAAATACCAGACGCCGCCCCCGGTAAGGAGCACGGCGGCGAGGATGAATATGAGCTTCTTCATGTCTGCTTGTCTCGTTCCTGTTCGATCTCCCGGCGCAGCACGGCGGAAAAATCGGCGGGTTTGATCGGCTTGCGGCCCCAAAGCACGTCGCGGAAGGTCACGGCCCGAAAGGCGTAACCGCAACCGTTGAGCGTCTTGCCGCCATGGTAATATAGCGACTTGGACGGATAATTTCCACATAAAGCGGGCCGGGCTCCATACTCGGTGCAATTGTTGTCCCGGCCGAGCAGGGCGCAGTCGAAGAGCAGGTACCCGCCGGCGTCGCGTCCCGCGGGCCGGAAACGGGCGTGCTCCGGGGCGTCGGCCACCAGCCGCTCGAACTGGGACGCGCGGCGCAGCCAGCGGCCCCGGTCGAACAGGAGCACGGACCGGCAGCAACGGCCACAGCGATTGCACTTCCCGACCACCTCCACCTCGCTCCGCAGGACGCGGGAGCGGAAACGCCGGAAAAGGCCGGTCAGGGAATCCCGGCCGTTGAAAACGTCGAAAAGGTTCACGCGCGACGGCTCCGAATTATGTCCAACGAGGTCGTGTTCATGCATTTTCCTCCGGCTTTTCTTGACCTACCCCCGCAATATGCCTACTTGTGGGTCATTATGAATTGGGATTGGGAAAAATTACAAAAGCAGCAACAGGGGCGCCCCGGCGGCAAACCGCCGAGCTTCGACGATTTCCAGGATCAGCTCGACAAATTGAAGAAATTCAAGTTGCCCGGTTGGAAACTCGTCATTCCTCTCCTCATCCTTCTCTGGATCGCCAGCGGATTCTACATCGTGGAGCCCGACGAGGTGGGCGTGGTCAAACAGTTCGGCAAGTTCAACCGCATCACCACGGCGGGTCCGAATTACCACATTCCCTATCCGGTGGAAAGCGCGCTCACCCCCAAGGTGACGCAGATCCGGCGCGTCGAATTCGGCTTCCGGTCCGTGGGCAGGCCCATCACCCAGAGCTTCCAGCAAGGGGTCAGCCGCGAGGTCAAGGAGGAATCCCTGATGCTCACCGGCGACGAGAACATCGTCTCCGTGCAATTCATCGTCCAGTACATGATCAAGGATGCGGAAAACTACCTGTTCAACGTCAATGACCCCGAGCAGACCCTGGCCCATGCGGGCGAGGCGGCCATGCGCGAAGTCATCGGCAACGGCAAGATCGACGACGCCCTGACAACGGGCAAACAGGAGATCCAGGTCCAGACCCGGGACCTGATGCAGCGCATCCTGGACGACTACAAGACAGGTTTGTCCGTAGTGGCCGTGCAGATGCAGAACGTGCATCCGCCGGACGAGGTCATAGAGGCCTTCAAGGATGTGGCCTCCGCCCGCGAGGACAAGAGCCGCTACATCAACGAGGCCGAGGCGTACCAGCGCGACATCCTGCCCAAGGCGCGCGGCGAGGCCTCCCGCATCACCAATGCGGCCCAGGCCTACAAGGAAGCCAAGGTCCGCAAGGCCGAGGGTGACGCCGCCCGGTTCCTGTCCGTGCTCAAGGAGTACGACAAGGCCAAGGACATCACCCGCGACCGCCTCTACCTGGAGGCCATGGAGACCATTCTGTCCAACCCGGACACCGAGAAGCTGATCATGTCCGATGACGCCCTCAAACAATCCATACCCTATCTCCCCCTGGACAAGCAGCCCCGTTCGGCCGCTCCCAAGGAAGCAAAATAAAGGGGGAGTTCCGATATGAAAAAAACGACCATCCTACTCGCCATCGTCGTCATTCTCGGGGCCTTTGTCCTGACGTCCGCCGCCTTCACCGTGGACCAGACCCAGCAGGCCATCGTCATCCAACTCGGCCGCCCCGTGGGCGACAGGGCGCTCGGCCCCGGCCTGCACTTCAAGCTGCCCCTGGTCCAGACCGTGGTCTTCTTCGACGCGCGCATCCTGGATTTCGACGCCAAGCCCGAGGAGATCACCACCACGGACAAAAAATACATGAACGTGGACTCCTACACCAAGTGGCGCATCACCGATCCCCTGACCTTCTACACCAAGGTGCGCACCATCCAGGGGGCCCGGGCCCGACTGGACGACATCGTTCGTTCGCAACTCCGGGTGGCGCTGGGCCGCTACACCCTGATCGAGGTGGTCTCGCACAAACGCCAGGAGATCATGGACGCGGTGACCAAGCGGTCCCGCGAACTGCTCCTGCCCTACGGCATAGAGGTCCTTGACGTGCGCATCAAGCGCACGGACCTGCCCGCCGAGAACGCCCGGTCCATCTTCGGCCGCATGAAGGCCGAACGCGAACGCCAAGCCAAGCAGTACCGTTCCGAAGGCCAGGAGGCCTCGGCCAAGATCAAGGCCAATGCGGACAAGGAACGGACCATCATCCTGGCCGACGCCAACAAACAAGCTGAAATCATCCGAGGAGAGGGCGATGCCCTGGCCACCAAGGTCTATGCCACGGCCCTGGGGCAAAATCCCGACTTCTACGAATTCACCCGCAGCCTGGAAGCCTACAAGCAGGGGTTTGCAAAGAACACCCGCTTCATCCTGACTCCGAAAAGTCCTTTCCTCAAGCACTTGCAATAAGAAGATAATACTGCCGTCAAAAAAGGATGTGGCCGCCATGCGGCCACATCCTTTTTCCTTTTGCCAAAAATAACCTTAAACGATATCATTGACATTATCGGGAGATTCTCCCAAAGTCGCTAGGAAATTTTCCCGGCAAATAAAAATCGGCGGAATCTGTCGTTTGGTCCGGGGGATCACCCCCTGTTTGATAAAATATAATGTCGGTTATACCTGGAATGCCATATTCCGATAATAGGAAGGGCTCCCTACATGCCGTCATCACTCGTTAAGGAGCGACTATGCCCAAGAAGAAACGGAGATGCGACGAAGCGCAGCTCAAGTGGTTCGAAGAAGCCCTTGAGCGCATCAAGAAGGCGACCGGGGCTCGGACCCAGGTCCAACTGGCCGAGGTGCTCGATGTACGCCAATCGAGCATTTCCGACGCCAAGCGCCGTTGTTCGATCCCCGCAGACTGGTTTTTGAAGTTGTACCGCAGCCACGGGCTGGACCCGGATTGGCTGTCCGAAGGCGTGGAGCCCGTCTACATCAACGCCGACAAGGCCAAGGTCCCGGCCGACACCCTGTTGCGCGAGACCCCGGCACCCTACGGCCGGATGAACTCCCGGGGCCGGCTGGTGCCGGTCTCCACCATGGCCGGCGCGGACAAGGACGCCGCCGACTGGGAGCCCAAGTCCATCGAGGAACTGTCCGTGCCCGAGTCCTTCTGCCGGCCCAAGCTGCTGGTGGTCAAAGTGGACTCCGCAAGCATGGACCCGGTCATCACGCGCGGCGCCTTCGTCGGCATCGACCGCGACCAGAGCGAACATCCCGACGGCGACCTGTGCGCGGTCCACTTCCCCCACCAGGGACTGACCATCCGCCGGGTCTTCCACCAGGGGGATACCTTCCTGCTCAAGGCGGACAACGATCAGTACTCCGACCTGACCATCCCGGCCGAAGAAATGAACGACCGCACCGTGGGCCGGGTCATCTGGGTTCTCCAGAACCTGGCGCCCATGTAGGCGCTTCGTTTCCCACCGAATCACGAAGGGCCGCCCGTTCGCCGGGCGGCCCTTTTTTCACGCCCGGGGCGCCGCCCTGCCCTGACGCATGTTCCCTTGACTTGCGACGCCAAGCGGCCCTACTCTCCGGCCCATGAGCACCTCCCCCAAGATTTCCACCGAGACTAAGGCCAAGCCCGTCACCGCACCCGACATCCAAGCCATGAAGGGCGGCGAGAAAATCTGCTGCATAACCGCCTATGACTACCCGTCCGGAATCATTGCGGACCAGGCGGGCGTGGACCTCGTGCTGGTGGGCGACTCCCTGGCCATGGTCGTACTCGGCCGCGCGGATACCCTGTCCGTAACGGTGGACGAAATGGTCCACCACACCCGGGCCGCGGCCCAGGGCGTCAAGCGCGCCCTGCTGGTCAGCGACATGCCGTTCATGTCGTTCGCCACGGTGGAACGGGCGCTCGCCACCGCGCATCGGCTCATGGCCGAGGGCGGGGCCCGGGCGGTCAAACTCGAAGGCGGCCGGACCGTGGTCGAACAGATCACCGCCCTGACCGAAGCGGGTGTGCCGGTCATGGCCCATATAGGGCTGACCCCTCAGCACGTGGCCCGATTCGGCGGCTTCAAAGCCCAGGGCAAATCCGCCGAGGCCACCCGCGCGCTCATCGAGGACGCCCAGGCCGTGGAGGAGGCGGGAGCCTTCAGCGTGGTCCTGGAGGCCATGCCCGTGGAGGCCGCCCAGCTCATCACCGAGGCCGTGAGCATCCCGACCATCGGCATCGGCGCGGGCAACGTGACCGACGGCCAGATTCTGGTCTATCACGACGCGCTCGGCCTGTTCGACCGCTTCTCGCCCAAATTCGTACGCCGTTTCGCCGAACTGGGTGAGGACTCGCGCAAGGCTGTGGAACAATACTGCGCCGAAGTCCGGCGGACGAGTTTCCCCGGGGAAAAGAACACCTATTACATGCCCGACGCCGAGCTGGCGCAGGTCCGAAAAATCAAGGTCAAACCAAAGAAGAAATAGATGACCCTCGACCTCTCCTGGCCGATCCTCTGGAACGGCCTGTTCTGGCCGCTCATCAGGCTGACCTTCTTCATTTCCGTGGCCCTGATGGTGGGCATCCTCATCGAATCCCTGAACTGGACCCGCTACGCGGCCAAGGTGGCCGCGCCCCTGGCCCACCGCGCACGGCTCAAGGATATCTCGGCGGCCAGCTTCACCATGGCCTTCTTCTCCGGGCTGACGGCCAATACCATGCTGGCCGAGGCCCATGAAAAAGGGAAGCTGTCCGACCGCGAGCTGGTCCTGTCCAATCTGTTCAACTCCCTGCCCACCTATTTCCTGCACCTGCCGACCATCTTCTTCATAGCCAGCCCGTTCATCGGCTCGGCCGCCTACACCTATGTGGGGTTGACCGCCCTGGCCTCGATCCTGCGGACCATGGGCATCGTCTTCGCGGGCAAATTCCTGCTCCCGCCCCTGCCCGAGGGGTGCCTGCCCTGCCGGTTGTCCGAGATCGACGAACGCTGGGACCGGGCGCGATTCAAAATCCCCTTGCGCCAATTCCGTCGGCGGCCCGGCCCGGCCCTGCGCATCCTCGGCCGGAGGCTGACCGCCACCCTGTCGCGGGTCCTGACCGGGGCCTGGAAGCGGTTCAAGAAACGACTGCCCAAGATCCTCTACCTGACCTGCCCCATCTACACCCTGTTCTTCGTGCTCAAGCAACTCGGCCTGTTCGCCTGGCTCCAATCGGCCATGGCGGGCGGAGCGGGCCTGTTCTCCTTCCTGCCGCCCGAGGCCCTGTCCATCGTGGCCTTCCACATGGCTGCCGAATTCACCGCCGGACTGGCCGTGGCCAGCGCGCTCATCGCCGATACCTCGCTCACCCAGGTGCAGGTCATCCTGGCCCTGATGCTCGGCAACGTACTCTCTTCGCCCGTGCGTGCCTTCCGCCACCAGTTTCCCTACTACGCGGGTATCTTCCGGCCTCGCATGGCCTTCAAGCTCATCCTCTACAACCAGGTGTCCCGCAGCCTGACCATCGCCTTCGTAGGCATGGTCTACGCCCTGCTCATGCGCTGACCCCCCGTCTTTGCTGCTTGTGCAAGCTCTGCACATACATTTGTGCAATACACATCACATTGCACAAATGTTGAACATGCAACGAACATCAATATGCTGTTATTATTGATAATCATGCTTTGGCACACCCTATGCTAATAGCAAATCATGATTGATGCAGTTACCGTCACTCTCATCATCCTGGTCGCCGTGTTGTTGCGACGACCCCTCCTCACCGACCCGGACGCCGATCACGGCGTCCGGGAAGTCGGGGAAGATTTCGGCTTAACGACCAAGGTCCCCGTGCCCGTCCGGACGACAAACCCCCATCCCGCCCGGGCAAAACGGCGCAAGGATCAGGTCTTTTAGCATATACCATACCTCCCTTGAAAAGCAGTTTCTAACCTCAAACCCCTCCTCAAAAGCAGACCTCTAACCCCTGAAAGGGCCGCGCAAGCGGCCCTTTCCCCTTTTTCCGAGACGCGCATTTCCCAGGCTTTTCCGGCCGATTCCTTGTCATATCCGCCCCGACGGCGTATATGTACGACAAAGCGGCATACTCAACCGGCCCGGACGTGCGCATGAACGATCTCGATAAGGACCACGCCCTCACTAGCGACAGCCTGCTCGAACTCACCGATGACGAGCGCATCGCCCTTGTGGTCGAACGCATCGAAACCAAATTCCTCGACTACGACGGGTACGACTTCTCACGCCACCAGATCCTGGCCCTGAACATATTCTTCGAGCTCTCCCAGGAAGTGCGCGGCCGCGAAATGTTCTACGCGGTCTGTATGGCCATCCCCAAGGCCCTGTTCGGACTGGAATCGACCATGTACCTCCTTGAGGACGAGGAGACCTTCGCCCTGGCGGCCTGCTCCTCGGGCAAATGCGACAGGGACTCCACCCGGCCGTGGAACGAATTCATGAACGACCGGCTGACCATCCAGGGCGAAAGCATGTACCTGCCCATCCGGGGCAACCCGGAATACAACGACATGCTCGCCTTCGAGCCGCCCCACAACCTCCTGGGCAGCTTCGTCATGCGCCCTTGCTCCGGACTGCCCGGCCACGCCCGCCTCTTCCTCGAAAAATACGTCAACCGCGTGGGCTACCAGCTCCACCACCGGATCATCCGCGCCCGCAACCGCGAGCACATCGCCTTCATCAAATCCATGGTTCAGGACATCGGGCACAACGTCATCGTGCCCAACATGTACTTCAAGCTCTATTTCAACCGGCTCAAGCGCAAGATCGAGCAACTTCACCTGACGACCACCGCCATCCTCACCGAACTGAACCGGAACGCGAACCGGGACCTGGTCCGCGAAGGCAACAGGCTGGCCGAAATCGCCGGGGGCATCGAGGGCCAGTACCAGGAGATCTACTCCCACTACGAATCCACCTCCATGTTCCTGGAAACCCTGCTCCGGCGGCGCCACTTCGAGGAAGGCCGCTACGTGCTCGAAAAACGG
This sequence comes from Desulfovibrio sp. Huiquan2017, assembly GCF_017351175.1. Lineage (NCBI taxonomy): Bacteria > Pseudomonadati > Thermodesulfobacteriota > Desulfovibrionia > Desulfovibrionales > Desulfovibrionaceae > Desulfovibrio > Desulfovibrio sp. Huiquan2017. Next base: position 58,468 of record NZ_JAFMPN010000018.1, read on the forward strand.
GACGTGAACCTGCGGACCACAGTCATAGACCCGGTCATCGAGCGTTTCCGACACCGCTTCGAGGAACAGCGCATCCACCTGGCCCTGGCCCCGGAGTGCCCCGAGGACCGAGTCATCCGCCTGGCCCTGGACCGGGGCCTCATCTCCCAGGTCCTGGACAATCTCCTATCCAACGCCTTGAAGTACACGGAAAGGACGTCTGTCCCGGAAGGCGGCAAGGAAAAACACGCCACCTACGGCTGGAAGGTCCTCGACGACTTCTTCGGCCCGGGCAAGTCCGGTATCCGGCTGTGGATCACCTCCTCGGGCGGCCCCCTGGACCTGAACGAGCCCATGGACGTGTTCAAACCCGGCTTCCGCGCGGACAACGTGGCCCACAAGTCCGGCACCGGACGGGGCCTCTACTTCGTCCGACAGGTGGTCGAACTGCATGGTGGTCGGGTCTTCTACGCCCACACCGACCAGGGGAACGAATTTTCCTTTGTCCTCCCGTTCGAACAAGCATAGCGCCGGTCCCGGCGGTGCAGGCCTTGACAAGCGAGGCCGTTGTCCTGTCTATTGGCGATCCTATTTCTCTCTTGCTCCCGGAGCCCGCATGAATTTGGATACCTATCTGGTCTTTCTGGCCGCCACCGTGGTGGTATTGCTCATCCCCGGCCCCACCGTGATGATGGTCGTGGGCAGTTCGCTATCCCAGGGACGGCGCGCCGCCGTGCCCCTGGTCTTGGGCGTGGGACTCGGCAATGCCGTGGCCGCCGGGGCCTCCCTGGCCGGACTGGGCGTACTCCTGGCAACCTCCGCCGAACTGTTCTCGATCTTCAAGTGGGCGGGCGCCGCCTATCTCGTCTACCTGGGCGTCAAAGCCTGGCAGGCAGACCCCAACGCGGGAACCGAGCCGGATTGCGTGCGCCCGGCCAGCCGGCGGACCCATCTGCTCAACGCCTGCCTGGTCACCGCCACCAATCCCAAGGCCATCGTCTTCCTCTGCGCCTTCCTGCCCCAGTTCATCTCCCCGGACCGCCCCCAACTGCCCCAACTGCTCATCCTTGAGATCACCGTCCAGATCCTGACCATGGTCGTGACCCTGTTCTACGCCCTGCTCGCGGTCAAGGCCCGCCACATCGTGGCCGATCCCCGATCCATGAAACGCCTGAACCGGGTCGGCGGCACCGCACTCATCGGCGCGGGGATACTGACGGCGGCGCTGAAAAGGGCCTAGCCAGGCAGCACGCGACAACACCCAGCCCTCTGTTTCGCCCCCCCCAAAAATGGACTTATCTACTTAACTCCCTTTCCGTCGGCGAAAAGCCGCGTGGAGGAAAAAGGATCGCGCCGGAGGCGCAAAATGGGATGCAAGGGCGCGAGTCCTTGCCCGCCGGAGGCGAAATCATCTTGATTTTCGCCGCGAAGCGGCTTTCAACACCTGTTTTTTCCCAGGGAGTTAAGGGGATAGTTCCCCACAAAAAAACGCCCCGGACCGTGCGCACGGTCCGGGGCGTTGATGCTTTGGGAAAAGGGATCAGTCCGCTTCCGACACCGGGTCCGGCGCGGGAGCGCCCGCCCGCCGGGCCAGAAGACGACGGTAATAGGACAGACACAGGCAGGTCATGGGCAGGGCTATGAGCAGGCCAAGAAAACCGAGCAACTTGCCCCAGATCGACAGGGACAGCAGAATGAGCCACGGGGACAGCCCCAGGCTCTCGCCCTGGATCTTCGGCACCAGAACCGCGTCCTGGATGACCTGGACCACGCCCATGACCAGCACGGCCAGGCCGATGCCCATCCACACGGACTCACCCGCCTCCAGCGAACTCAACCCGGCCAAGAACAGGACCGGCACCGCCCCGGCCACGCCCAGGTAGGGCGCGATGTTCAAAATGCCGATGAGCAGCCCCATGACCAGCCCCAACGGCAGGCCGATGAGCACGAAGCCGATGGCCATGAGCACGCCGACGATGAGGCAGACGATGATCTGTCCCCGAAAATACAGCCCCATGGTCTTTTCGAACTCGTCCAGAAATCCGGTCACGCTCTCACGGTACGGCGCGGGCAGGTAATCCTGCCACCCGGCCTTGATGCGCCCGAAATCGGCCAGCAGAAAAATGACGTAGAGCAGGATGACGAACACCCCGAACAACCCGGCCGCCGCATTGATCGCGCCCACGGCCACGCCCCGGATGCCGGGGACCACATTCCCGAGCACCGCCTTCGCCGCGTTCAGCGCACCCTGGGCCGTGAACAGGTCCCGAACCTCGGACGACTGCGCGGTCTCGCGCACCCAGGCCCAGATATCCGGCGGCAGATGCGCCGCAACCTTGTCCGCGAACTCCGTATTGGAGACCAGCCTGGAAAGGACCTGGCCCATGTGCGCAAACTCGTTGACCATCATGGGCACCAGCAGCAGCAGGACCCCGGCCGTCGCCGCCAGCAGCAGCAATATGGTCAGCAGGACCGCCACGCCGCGGCTGCCCACCCGCTTCTCGATGAAGCAGGTCATCGGATTGAGCAGATAGGCCACCAGCAGAGCCGCCACGAACGGCACCAGCACGCCCGACAGATAGCCCAGCAGCCAGATCGCGCCGATGAAAATCCCGGCTCCCAAAACCATCCGCACCACGGAATCCAACGTGTACGGCTTGCCGCTCTCGAACATGGCCCCTCCTGCAACATCTGTAAGGATTCGAATCTCATCGTCTACCTACCAGTCCGCCCCGTTTTAGACAACGCCCTCTTGCGTGACGAAGAGGAAATGTCTCCGGCGGCTCAAGAACCATTTGAAAAAGGTCCGTGAGAATCCCCAAAACGTTTGTGCCGCTTCGCGGGCCGCCGCCTCCCCCGAGCCCCTCTGCGAGGTTGAGACATCGCCCGAGGTTTACGGACAGAAGGATATATGCGAGAAGGGCCGCACAAAGTTCGCACGGGAGTGGGGTTCATGGAAAAGATCATATTGGTGCACGTGACGGGCGGCGACCGGCCCGGATTGACGGCGGAATTGTCCGGTGTGCTGGCGGGATACGACGTGGACGTGCTCGACATCGGGCAAGTGGTCATCCACAACTTTCTGACGCTCGGCATCCTCATCCGGCTGCCCGCCAATTCCCAACCGGTGCTCAAGGACCTGCTCTTCAAGGCCCACGAACTCGGCGTGACCATGCGCCTGCATCCCCTGGACGAAGGGCAGTACGCCTCCTGGGTGGGCGAGGCGCACCGGCCGCGCTACATCATCACCCTGCTGGCCCGCTCGGTCTCGTCCGCGCAGATCGCGGCCATCACCAAGGTGGTTTCCGAGGCCGGGCTGAACATCGACACCATCTACCGGCTGTCCGGTCGCGTGCCGCTCGACTGCAACGACTACGAATGTTCGCGCGGCTGCGTGGAGTTCACCGTGCGCGGCACCCCCAACGACGTGGCCGGACTGCGTGCCAAGTTCCTGGAGATATCCTCGGAGCTGATGGTGGACATCGGTTTCCAGGAAGACAACATCTTCCGCCGCAACCGGCGCCTGGTGGCCTTTGACATGGACTCCACCCTGATCCAGGCCGAAGTCATCGACGAACTGGCCAAGGAAGCGGGCGTGGGCGACAAGGTGGCCGCCATCACCGAATCCGCCATGCGCGGCGAGCTCGATTTCAAGCAGTCCCTGCGCAAACGCCTCTCCCTGCTCGAAGGGTTGGACGAATCCGTGCTCAAGCGGGTCGCCGACCGGCTGCCCATGTCCGAAGGCGCGGAGAAACTCATCTCCAACCTCAAGAACGTGGGCTACAAAATCGCCATCCTGTCCGGCGGGTTCACCTATTTCGGCGACATCCTGCGCAAGCGGTACGGCATCGACTACGTCTACGCCAACGAACTCGAAATCAAGGACGGCAAGCTCACCGGAAAGGCTGTGGGAGACATCGTGGACGCCCAGAAAAAGGCCGAGTTGCTCCAGTCCATCGCCAGCCAGGAAGGTATTTCCCTGCAACAGGTCATTGCCGTGGGCGATGGCGCCAACGACCTGCCCATGCTCAACCTCGCGGGCCTGGGCATCGCCTTCCACGCCAAGCCCAAGGTCAAGCAGGGCGCGCGGCAGGCCATCTCCACGCTGGGGCTCGACGCCATCCTCTTCCTCCTCGGCATGCGCGCCCGCGACGTGGTGTAGGCGCCCAGTCGCCCAGACGCAAAAAAACAGCCCGTCGGCGCGATCGCGCCGACGGGCTGTTTTTTTCGGGCAACCGGGCCGGGCCGGTTACTTCTTTTTGTCTTCGGGCTTGGTCTCGCGGATGTAGGCCAGGNGCGATCGCGCCGACGGGCTGTTTTTTTCGGGCAACCGGGCCGGGCCGGTTACTTCTTTTTGTCTTCGGGCTTGGTCTCGCGGATGTAGGCCAGGCCGTCGGTGAGAGAGCGCATGTGGCGCTGCCGAAGCAGTTCGACCTCGCGGGCGTCTTCGGTAGTAGCCGCGACGTATTCCCTGCCATTGTCTTCGATAACCAGTTCAAACATGGTAAACCTCCGTTATGCCCCGTTATTGTCGGAGCCGGTCTTGGCGACCTCAAGTTCCCTGGCGACGGGCTTGACCGCGCCGCCGCCGAAATTCGCGGACACGACCTTGGGCTTGGTCTCAACGGCCGCTCCCATGGTCATGCAGATGGTCCCTTCGACCAAGGCGCCCTTTTCCACAACAAGCACCGGTGTGTCAAGGCTTCCCTTGAGTACGCTGGTCTTTTCGAACACGGCCTTTTCCTTGACGTGCACGTCGCCGAGGATTTCGCCGCAGGAATTGAGCTGCCCCACGCGCACAACACCCACGATGGAGGCCTTGCGGCCGAGGATGAGCACGCCCTCGGTGGTGATCTCGCCTTCGAACCGGCCGTCTATGCGCACCGTGCCGACAAAATCAAGCTTGCCCTTATATTCGGTACCCACGCCCAGAAATGCGTTCAGTTCGGAATTTTCCTTGGTCTTCTTGCTGGAAAAGAGCCCCATATCATCTTCCTCGTTCGTTTCCCGGGCAACCTGAGTCGTCCCGTATTGTGATCCTAACAACAGCGCAGGGTTCCCCTATATACCCAGCCGCCGTCGAACGCCACTTTTTTTCCACAAGGCAACCAACCCGGAAGGCCCGAATTACTCCAAAATACGCCCCATGCTCACCCGGGGTTCCACATGAAAGCCGTTGGCTTCATAGAAGCGGCGGACCGCTTCGTTGGATTCCAGGACCTGAAGATTGACCTTGACGCAGCCGATCCCCTTGAGAGCAGAGAGCGCATGGTCCAGAAGACGGGAGCCCAGGCCGCGCCCGCGCTCGGCCGGAGCCACGGCCAGGGAGTAGATCCACCCCCTGTGCCCATCGTACCCGGCCATGACCGAGCCCAGCACGGAGGCGTCCGCCCCGCCCGCTTCAGCCACCCAGAACAGGTCATCCACTGCGATCTTTCGGTCAATGACATAGGCCGGATCGTTGTAGGCGGCCGGATAGCCGAAAACCTCGCACCACAGGGCCGAGACCCTGTCGCGGTGACGGGCGTCGTCATAGGTTGATATATAGATGTCATTCGTCACATCTCCACTCTGCCCTGACCGAGACATGCTGTCCAGTGCCGCCACCCCCTTGACGCGCCCCGGCGGCTCACCTAGATAGGTGGCATGAAACGCAGTCAGATCAACGCCCTCATCCAAGACGCCAAGACTTTTTTCGATTCCTTCCGATTCGCCCTTCCGCCGTGGGGCTTCTGGTCTCCGGAACAATGGAAAGGCAAGGGCGGCAGCGAAGTGGTCCGCAACCAGCTCGGTTGGGACCTGACCGACTACGGGGCCGGTGATTTCGCCAGCCGGGGGCTGATCCTGTTCACCATCCGCAACGGCAACCTGGCCACAGGCCACCCCAAGAAGTACGCGGAAAAGATCATGATCGTCCGTGAGAATCAGGTCTGCCCCATGCACTTCCACTGGTCCAAGACCGAGGACATCATCAACCGGGGCGGCGGCAACCTGGTCATCGAACTCTATGGTTCCACGCCCGGCGAGGCGCTGGCCAAGGAGCCCCTGGCCGTGTCCGTGGACGGCTTCACGCGCATCGTCCAACCCGGCGGCACAGTGGTCCTGAGTCCCGGCGAATCCATTTTTCTCGAACAGGGCATGTACCACCGCTTCTACGGCGAACCCGGCAAGGGCAAGGTCCTGGTCGGCGAAGTCTCGTCCGTGAACGACGACAACACCGACAACCGCTTTCTCGATCCCCAGGCCCGGTTCCCCGAGATCGAGGAGGACGAGGCCCCGCTTCATCTCCTGTGCACGGACTATCCCGATTACGTGTAGGGATCGTTCCCGACGCGAGAAAAAGCCGCCGCTCAGGCGGCTTTTTTCATGCTTCCCCATCGAATGGACAATGGTCGCGCGGCAAACAAACCGCGCCGAAGAACCAGGCCGGATCGCCGGACGACGGCACGGTTTCGCCCTTTCCCAGGCAACAGTCACGCGAATGGATGTTCGCGTGACTGTTGAGGTTTTCCGTTGCGAAAACATTGCAGATTGATATGGTGGGTTTTTGTTTTCAAAGGCCCTCGGGTCGGCGCCCCGTTGGCCCCGACCCGAGGCGATACCCCTGCCAAGGAGAGGTTTGTCCATGAAAAAAATTCTGCATGCGTCCCTGCTCGCCTGTCTTCTCGTGATGTTGTCGTTCTCTTCGGCCCTTGCCCAACGCACAATCACGGATCAGCTCGGCCGGACCGTAACCATCCCGGACTCGGTTTCGCGGGTGGTGGTCCTCCAGCATCAGACGCTCGACATCATGATCCAGCTCGGCACCCAGGACAAAGTCGTGGGCGTGCTCGAAAAATGGGATAAATATCTGCCCGGCGCGGCCAAGACCATGCCCGACATCGGCTCCATGCCCACCCCCGGCGGACTCGATACCGTGAACATGGAGGCGCTACTGGCCCTCAACCCCGACTTGGTCTTCGTTACCCACTACGCGCCCAAGGACATGATCCAGCAGATCAGCGACGCGGGCATCCCGGTGGTGGCCGTGTCCCTGTTCGATGCGGCCGGCGACGAGGCCGCCAAGCTCAATCCCGACCTGGCCGACGCCCAAACCGCCTACGACAAGGGGTTGCGCGACGGCGTGCTGCTCATCGGCGAGATCTGCAACAAGCAGGAACGCGCCGCCCGGCTCATGCAGGTCGTCGATGCCAACCAGGCCGTTCTCAAGTCGCACCTGGGCGACATTCCCGAGGCCAAGCGGGTCAAATGCTACATGGCCCGCAACAACCTGCATACCTATGGCGCGGGCAAGTACACCAGCGTGATCATGGAGCGCGCAGGCGGCGTCAACGTGGTCGCCAAGGAAATCACCGGCTTCAAGGAAGTGACCATGGAGGACGTCCTGCGCTGGAACCCCGAGGTCGTCTTCATCCAATGGCGGCACCGCTCCGCCGCCGAGGAGCTGCGCAACAATCCAGCCTGGCAGCAGGTTTCGGCCATCAAAAACGGACGCCTGTACATCTGCCCGGAATACGTCAAGCCGTGGGGCCATGCCCTGCCCGAATCCATGGCCCTGGGCGAGCTGTGGATGGCCAAGACGCTCTACCCCGAGAAGTTCAAGGATGTTGACCTGAACGCCATGGTCCAGTCCTACTACAATGAATTCTATGGCATTCCCTTCAAATAGACCCTACCCCCGGCGGCCGCGCCCGTCCCTGAGCGCCCTGGCGTTATGGGGCGGCACGGCCGCTGTTTTCTGCATCGGCCTCGCCTGGGGCCGCTATCCCGTGCACCTGCCGGACCTCCTGCGCATCCTGGCCCACGGCGCCGGGCTGCCCGTGGAACGCGACTGGCCGGGCGTGCTGGAGACCGTGGTTCTCCAGGTGCGCCTGCCCCGCGTGCTGGCGGCCATGCTCATCGGCGGCGGGTTGTCCGTGGCGGGCGCGGCCTTCCAGGGGCTGTTCCGCAACCCGCTCGTCTCCCCGTACATCCTCGGCGTGGCCTCGGGGGCCGGTTTCGGCGCGGCCCTGGGCATCCTGCTGTGGAACTCCCCCTGGCTCATCCAGGGATCGGCTTTCTTTTTCGGCATGCTCGCCGTGAGCGCGGCCTGGGCCATGAGCAGGCTGTACCGCTCGGCGGGCCCCATGATCATCATCCTGGCGGGCGTGGTGGTCGGCGCGTTTTTCCAATCCCTGCTCTCCCTGGTCAAGTACACGGCCGACCCGGACGACAAGCTCCCGGTCATCGTCTACTGGCTCATGGGCTCCCTGGCCTCCATGACCATGGAACGCCTGCTGACCGTGCTTCTGCCCATGGGCGTGTGCGTGCTCGGCCTGCTCCTGATCCGCTGGCAGCTCAATGTCCTGTCGCTGGGCGATGAGGAAGCCCGGACCTTGGGCGTGGAGGCGGGCCGCCTGCGGCTGGGCGTGATCGTGGCCGTGACCGTCGTCACCGCCAGCGCGGTCTCGGTCAGCGGCATCATCGGCTGGGTGGGGCTGGTGGTCCCGCACCTGGCGCGCATGCTGGTCGGCCCGGACTACCGCAAGCTCATCCCGGCCAGCCTGGCCCTGGGCGCATGCTACCTGGTGCTCATCGACGGCCTGGCCCGGAACCTGACGGCCACCGAGATTCCCTTGGGCATCCTGACCGCATCCGTGGGCGCGCCGTTTTTCGCCGTGCTGCTCGGCAGAGGGCGAACCGGATGGGCCTGATCCTGCGCGCGGAATCCCTGGGCTTCGCCTACCCGAGGAGCAATCCGGTCTGGTCGGACGTGACCCTGGATGCCCGGCCCGGCGAGGTCCTGTCCATCCTCGGCCCCAACGGCACGGGCAAATCCACCCTGCTGCACTGCCTGGCCGGGTTGCTCATGCCCCGCACCGGCCGGGTCCTGGCGGGCGATGACGACCTGGCCTCCCTGGGCCGTCGGCGCACCGCACGGGCCATCGCCCTGGTCCCGCAAACCCATTCGCCGGTCTTCGCCTTCCGCGCCCTGGACGTGGTGGTCATGGGCCGCACGCCCCACCTGGGCCCCTTCGCCTCGCCGTCGAAACGGGACCTGGACGCAGCCCTTGCGGCCATGGAGACCATGGGCATCGGCCACCTGGCGAACAAGGACTACAGCGAGACCAGCGGCGGCGAGCGGCAACTCATCCTCTTCGCCCGCTCCCTGGCCCAAGGCGCGAAAATCCTGCTGCTGGACGAGCCCACCTCGCACTTGGACTTCGGCAACCAGGCGCGCACGCTCGGCCTGATCCGTTCCCTGGCGGACCGGGGACTGGCCGTGGTCATGACCACGCATTTCCCGGATCACGCCTTCGAGATTTCCGACCAGACCGCCCTGTTGACCAAAGGCCGCCTCCAGGCCATGGGCGCAACCGGGGATGTCCTGTCCCCACAGGCTTTGTCCGCCCTCTACGGCCTGGACGTGGACATCCACCGCCTCGACAACGGCAAAACCATCTGCTCCGTACGTGGAGAGAAAGCATGACCACGACCGTATTGGCCGCCGGGAGCCTGCGCAAGGCGCTGCCCGCCATGGCCGAAGCCGCGGGCCTTAAACTCGACATCCGCTTCGGCCCGGCCGGGCTGCTACGCGCCCGCATCGAGGAAGGACTGCGGCCAAGCCTATTTCTGTCCGCGAACATGCGCCATGTCCGCGCCGTGTCCCGGCTGGGAGACTACGGCGAGGCCATACCGTTCCTGGAGAACCGGGTCTGCCTGTTCGGCCGCGCGGAACTCCTGGCCGATGGCGATGCCCTGCGGGCCATGCTCGACCCCGACGGCAGGCTGGGCATGTCCACCCCGGGTGCGGACCCCGGCGGCGATTACGCCCTCATGGTCTTCGACCGGGCCGAGACCATCCGCCCGGGCAGCCGGGCCATGCTCCGCGACCGCGCCCGCTCCCTGGTTGGCGGAGACCTGCCCGGCCACCATGCGTCAACGGGGTCGCCCGTGGTCGATCTGTTCAGGACGGGCAAGGTGGACCTCTTTCTCGGCTACCGGACCACGGCCCTGGACGTGACCGCCCGCCATCCCGGCCTGACCATCCTGGACCTCCCCCCGGAACTCGCCGTTCGGCCCCTCTACGGCGCGGCGGCCCGCGCCACCGACGAGGCCCGCTCCGCCCTGGTGGCCCTGCTTTCCGCCACGGCCCGTCAAGCCGCCGAGGATTGCGGATTCACGCCCTTGCCCTCACCAGCCCGCTAAAAGACGAGACACCCCCGCCGCCGGGTTCAAACGGCCCACATGTGCCAAGTACTGCACACACGATGTGCAATTGCGCACGGTCGGGAACCCGTTTTCCCCCCGCATGAACGACAACCTGCCGAAAACACTCGCTTGCACATTTGGTGCGCGTATTGCATGAATACCCGACTCATCAACAGTGCGCGGAATCGGTCCGCTCTATTTTCATACCGCAAAAGTCTGGAATTATATCAGGGAGGAAATTCATGAAAGGCATTCAATCCATCGCCTTTATTGCCATGCTGTTCGTTTTGGGACTCGCCGGATCGGCGTCGGCCTTTTGGGGGTTCGGGGGTAACGAAACGGTCGCGGCCGTGAACGGGACGGTAACCATCCCCGTGGCCGACGTGGACGACGGGCAGGCGCATTTCTACACCTATGACGCGGGCGGCAAGGACGTGAAATTCTTCGTCCTGAAAAGCCGGGACGGAATCATCCGGGCGGCCTTCAACGCCTGCGACGTCTGTTTCGGGGAGAAAAAGGGGTACTCCCAAGAGGGCGACTTCATGATCTGCAACAACTGCGGCCAGCGGTTCCACTCCTCGCGCATCAACGAGGTCCGGGGCGGCTGCAATCCCTCGCCCCTGCACCGCAACGACGACGGGCGCAACGTGACCATCTCGGCCAACGACCTCAAGGACGGAGCGAGGTATTTCTAGCATGAACATCCTGACCATTCCCCTGCGCAACACCCGCAGGAAATGGGTCAAGACCGTGCTCCTGCTGCTGGTCTTCACCCTCGGGGTGACCTCCATCGTCTCCCTCAACTACGTATCCAGCGTGGTGGGCGGCTCCCTGGAAAAGAAGCTCTCGGCCTACGGGGCGAACATCCTGATCATGCCCAAGAGCGAAAAGCTGACCGTCAGTTACGGCGGCTTCGCCCTGGGCGACATGGCCCTCGGGGCGCATGACCTGGACGAGGCCCGGGTGGCCGACAAAATCGGCCACATCGCCCTTCGGGAACGCATCGCCGTGGTCGCGCCCAAGCTGGTGGCCATGGCCCGGGCCGGGGACACGGCCGTGGGCGTGGTGGGCGTGCGCTTCGACCGCGAAAAGGTCCTCAAGGGCTACTGGGCCGTGGACGGGGCCTATCCGGCCACGGACGACGGCGTGCTGGCCGGGGCCAAGGCCGCGGCCGCCCTCGGGCTCGCGCCCGGCTCGGAGCTGACCCTGGACGGGACCAAGGTCCGCGTGGCCGGAGTGCTCAAGCCCACGGGCTCGGACGACGATTCGGTCCTGTTCGCGGGCATGGACTTCGCCCAGGCGCACTTCGGCAAGCCCGGCCGCGTCAGCTTCGTGGAGGTGGCCGCCCTGTGCGCGGGCTGTCCCATCGAAGAGATCGTGTCCGAGCTGCGCACCGCCCTGCCCGGCACCGACATCCAGGCCCTTCAGTCCATCGTCAAGCAGCGCATGTACTCGGTGGACTTCGTCAAGAAACTCATTCTGACCGTGTCCCTGGTCATCCTGCTCATCGCCTGCTGCATGGTCGGCGTGACCATGCTCGCCTCGGTCAATGAACGGATCAAGGAAATCGGGCTCATGCGCTCGCTGGGCTTCAGCCGGGGCGGCGTCTTCGCCATCTTCTGCTTCGAGGCCGTGCTCATCGGCCTGGCGGCAGGCAGCGTCGGCTACACGGCGGGCTACGCCCTGAGCCTCAAGGTCCTGGCCCTGCTCGACATGGCCAAGGACGCGACCCTGGCCTTCAACCCCGCGCACCTGGCCCTGACCGGCCTGCTCATCGTGGCCGTGTCGGTCCTGTCCGCATTCCTGCCAGCCTGGAAGGCGGCCTCCGTGGAGCCGTCCGAGGCCCTCATCGCACTCTAGGAGCGACCATGTTCGAAGCGAAAAACATCACCAAGACCTTCCACGGCGAGGGCGGCGAGACCACTGTGCTCAACGGCGCGGACCTGCTGGTCGAGCCCGGCCGGTTCGTGTCCATAGTGGGCCGGTCCGGCTCGGGCAAGACCACTTTCCTGAACATTCTGTCCACCCTGCTGGCCCCTGATTCCGGACAATTGCTCTACCGGGGCGAGGATGTGGCCACCGTGTCCCGCGCGCGCCTGAACGAACTCAGGCGCAAGGATTTCGCGGTCATCTTCCAGTTCCACCACCTGCTGCCATACCTCACGGCGCGCGAAAACGTCCTGCTCCCGTATATGCAGGGGCTCGGCACCGTACCCGCCGAGGTGCGCAAACGGGCCGACGCCTGCCTGGAACGGGTGGGATTGTCCGGCAAGGGCGGCAAGCTGCCCGGACACCTGTCCGGCGGCGAGCAGCAGCGCGTGGCCATCGCCCGCGCCCTGGTCAAGGAATCCGCCATTCTGTTCGCGGATGAGCCCACGGGCAATCTGGACAAGGAAACCGGCGACGCCATCATGGGGTTGCTGAGCGAGCTCCGGCACGACGGCCTGGCCGTCATCATGGTCACCCACGATGAGGAATACGCGGCCCGGGCGGATCAAGCCGTCCGAATGGCCGACGGCCGGGTCGTGCGACAATAGGACGCGCACGGCAGCCGATAAAAAAAGCCGCCCCGAGGGACGGCTTTTTCTTTTTCGCAAGGGCGGACGTCTATTTCCCGAAGGGACACTTGGGGAAGGAGCAAGTCTTGCAATTCATGCAGAACCCGCCTTCGCCCAGGCGGGCCAGGTCCTTGCGGCGCAGCTCCTGTCCGGCGAGCACGCGTGGCAGGACCACGTCAAAGGCCGTGGTCTTGTAGAACAGGGCGCAGGCCGGGACGCCGATGATGGCCGCGTTCCTGAGCTTGCCCACCAGGGTCATGGTCCCGGGCAGCATGGGCACGCCGTAGTGGTCCGCATGCAGCCCCGCATCCTCCAGAGCCGCGCGGGTGACGTCGTCCGGGTCCACGGACATACCCGCCGTGGTCACGATGAGATCGCAGCCGCTGTCCAGCATGGCCTTGGCCGCTTTGGTGATGGCCGCGCGCTCGTCGGGTACGATGTCGGTCCGGTGCACGGTGCAGCCGAGCTGGATGACCTTGGACGAGACGATGGGGATGAACTTGTCCTCAATGAGCCCCTGGAACACCTCGGTGCCGGTGACCAGGATGCCGACCTTGGCGGGCTTGAGGGGCAGAACGGACAGGACCGGGCCTTCGCCGAGCGCTGTCAGGGCGCGGCTGAACCGGTCGCGGGAGATATACAGGGGAATGGCCCTGGTCCCGGCAATGCCCTTGCCCTCGGGCATGAGCGAACCGTCGTGCCGGGTGGCCAGCATGACGTCCGGGCTGAGGTTGAACCGGGAAAGCGCGTCCAGGTCGATGGACAGCATACCCGGATATTCGGCAAAAAAGTTGATCTTTCCTTCCTCCGGATCGGGATCGTAGGTCACGCCCGGCCCGGCCATGCGTTTCGCAAACGCCTTGACCGCATCGTTCTCATGAACCCACTCGTCCCCGGGAAGGGCCTCGCCGTCGTAGACGTTGAACTTGCCGATGCGCTGCAACCGGCAGACGTCGCCAATGCCGAGGATGTCGCCCGCCTTGGTGATGGGCCCCTTGGACTCGCCCGGCTCGATGCCGGTCATGTCGTGGACGACCTGTTTGCCCACGGCCTGTTCCACGGGCACGACCCGGAGGGCCGGAGCATCGTCCGAGCAGACGGCCCCTTCGATGGATTCATAGGGGGCCTCGCCCTGACAGCCCCGGCAGATGGAGCCGTCCGAGCCGGGATAGGCCTCGCCGCAGACCGGACAGACGTCGATGGTGGTCATATGGCCGTGGCCGAGATAACGCTTGGCGATAACCACGGGCCGGATCGAGCAGATGGTGTCGCCCGCCTCCTCGATTTCCTTGAAGAGCTGCTCCGTGTCCTGCTCGGCCTTGGGCTTCTCCTTCAGGAACCAGGCACGGATCTCCGGCCACTTCGCGAGCTTCTCCAGATCGACGGCCACGCGGAAGCCCTTGCCCGTGAACTTGTCGTACAGGGAGACGGCGTAACGCCCCAGGAGCTTGACCTTCATCCAATTGTTGCCCGTGGAGCACAGGGTCAGAAGCTGGACCGCGTCGGGCAGGCATTTGCCGGACTCGACCATGGCCTCGAACAACGTCCCCTCGGGCAACCGGGCCTTGGCCGCCTCGACCATGTATCCGCCGATGAGCAGGCCCGGCGCGGGGTAACCGTGAAATTCCTTGGCCTTTTGTTTGAATTCTTCAAATGTATACTGTCCGATGTTCATGCTGTGCCTCACAGTTCGATAAAGTACGCGATGCGACCGCCAATCCCTTCCCCGAGTTTGCCGCCGGAAAAAGGAAAGGCATCATGCCATGCCCGGGTCAGGGGTGCAACACGGAGCAACCTCGCGCGTTTCCGCACAACACTTGAACAGGCGTACAGCCGTTAATTCCTCACCGGCGCAAACGCGCGCACGCCCATGACGCCCCCCGCCGGGTCCAGAAAAACCGCCGTCTGATGGGTCTTGTCGCCCGGGACGGGACAGAGGAGCACGGTCCCACCCGCGGCCCGGACCCGCTCAAGCACGCCCATCACGTCGCGCACGGCCACCTGGGGAACCCACAACGGGGTCTTGACCGGGGCGGGCGGTGCGGTGATGCCGCCGCGCGGCCGCTCGTCGGACAGGAGCATGACGTAGGGAGCGCCGCCCGAGCCAATTTCGACGGCCCGGTAGCCCGCCAGACCGACGTAGAAGGCTTCGGCCCCGGTGACGTCCGGGGTCCACAGCTCGGCGCCCATGAACGTGCCGTCCTCCGGCGGACCATCCCGGGGATCGCCCGAGGACGAGGCCAGGAGGACGAGCCGGGCGCCCTGCGGATCGCGGATCCCGGCCATGCGACCCCGGTATGGCCGATCGCCGGGCGCATAAAGCGGGCTCGCTCCGGCCGCCAGGGCTCCGGCAAAGGCCGCATCCGCGTCGGATACGGCCAGGTTGGGGACCCAACCCGGCGCGGTGCGGTCCTTGTCGTCCAGAAGGAAGATGGACCCGATGCGGCGTCCACTGCGCAGGATGGTCTTGATCCGGGGAGAGCCCGGATCGGCCCGCTCGACGGACCAGCCAAAGACCGCATCGTAGAACTGCGCCACCCTGTACATATCCGTGGTGTGGAGATCGAACCAAACGAACTTGCCGGGGTAGGACAGCCGCCCGGCGTCCGGGGTAACCGACGGCAGGGCGATGCGGGTGGAACACGCGGCCGGGAGCAGCAGTCCCAGGAGCGCGGGAATAAGTATGAGGCGTGAATATCCGAGTCGCAACATGATGGTCTCCATCCAGGCCGATCCGGCCATAATCGTTTTCGGACTGCATAGCACAGCCCGGAAGCAAAGCGAAGCCCAGGGTACGAAAAAAGGGCCGCCCCGAGAACGGGGCGGCCCTGGTGCAGCCTAGAAGCCTAGCGAGGTGACGTTACATGGCCAGGCTGTTGCCGGGTTTTAGGCCTCGGCCGGGGCCTCTTCTTCAGTGGTGCACTCACAGACGTCCTCGGTGGAACATCCGCAGGCCAGAGCCTGGGAGTGTCCCACTTCCTGCTTGACGTCGGTGGCGATCTTGAAGAGCACAGTCACGATCAGTGCTCCGACGGAGTAGACCATCATCGAAACCATGAGCTCCTTGAGCGTCGGCCAGTATGGCGTGATGGTCTCGAACGGGGTCGGGTTGAAGCCGCCGATCAACAGGCCCAGGCCCTTATCGATCCAGGTGGCGACGATAAGGATGCCCAGGGTCCAGGGCAGCAGCTTGTAGTTGTTGCGGAAGCGCGGGGTGACCAGCAGAGTGATGGAGATCGCGGCAAAGGCGATGAAGGTCCACATCAGGGTCACCAGTCCGGTGCTGCCGTGCTCGAACAGGTACAGAATCGGGTGCATATGGCCCGGGATGTTCGAGTAGAACGAGGTGAAGATTTCCAAGGCGAAGAAGAACATGTTCACGCACATGGCGTAGGCGATGATCTTGACCAGGGTCTTCACGGCGTTCTTGGCCATCTTGAAGCTGGTAAGCTTCTCGGTGACCATCATCACGAGCAACAGGATCGCGGGACCGGAGCAGAACGCGCTGGCCAGGAAACGGGCGGCCAGGATGGCGGTCAGCCAGTAGTGGCGGCCGGGCAGGCCCTGGTACAGGAACGCGGTCACGGTGTGGATCGAGAAAGCCCAGATGATGGAGATGTAGATGAACGGCTTGAGCCACTGCGGGTGGGGCAGGTGCTGGCGGTCCGCCTGCAGGCAGGTCCAGCCCACGAGCAGGTTGAGGAACAGGTAGCCGTTGAGCACGATCATGTCCCAGAACAGGATGGAGTTCGGGGTCGGGTGGAAGATCATGTTCATCATGCGGGTGGGCTGCCCGATGTCCACGACGATGAACAGCAGGCACATGATGCAGGCCGCGATGGCCATGAATTCACCGAAGATGACCATGTGCTTGTTGGTCTTGTACGAGTGGAAGTAGTTGGGCAGCACGATCATGACGCCGGAGGCGGCCAGGCCGACCAAGTAGGTGAACTGGGAGATGTAGAATCCCCAGGACACGTCGCGGCTCATGCCGGTTATCTTCAGGCCGTGCATCCACTGGTCGACCAGGGCCGTGGAGCCGATACCGATGAGAACCAGGAGGAACGCGATCCAGCCGTAGTATCTCTTGGAACCTTTCAGAGCTAATTCAAGCATTCCGATTCCTCCTAAATGATGTAGTAAACACTGGGCTCAGTGCCTGCCGAGGGTTTACGACGAATGGTGAACTTCTCGCGAAGCACCTTGCGGACTTCGGAATCCGGGTCCTTCAGGTCGCCGAAGTGCATGGCCCCTTCGGAGGCCTCCACGCAGGCGGGCATCTTGCCCACGGCGAGGCGCTCGACGCAGAAGTTGCACTTCTCCACGACGCCGCGCATGCGGGTGGGGAACTCGGGGTTCAGGTTGGCCAGATCCAGGTTCAGCCGGGGTTCGCCCCAGTTGAACGAGCGGGAGCCGTAGGGACAACCGGCCATGCAGTAGCGGCAGCCGATGCAGCGGTGGTAGTCCATGGCCACGATGCCGTCCGGGCGCTGGAAAGTCGCCTTGGTCGGGCAGACTCGCACGCACGGCGGATTTTCACAGTGGTTGCACAAGAGCGGGAAGACGCGCTCGTGGACCTCTTCGGCCAGGTGCGGGTTTTCCTGCTCGGGGAAGGAGTGCGCATAGGTGTCGTGCCACAGCCACTTCACTTCCTTCTTGCCCTCGATCTTGGGCACGTTGTGGATGTGGTGGCAGACCGCGGCCAGCTTGTCGATGGCCTCGGCGGTGTGCAGCTTGGTGGTGTCGACGACCATGGCCCAGTGCTTGGCGTGCACGGCCGTGGCGTTGACCTTGACCGGCTCCTGGCCCCCGGAGGCCAGGACCTTCCTCGGGGCCACGGCCAGACCGGCCGCAGCGATACCGGCAAGCTTGATGAAGGTTCTTCTGCTGTTCTTCATTATTTCAAACCCTCCGGCTGAACGTGGCAGTCCCAGCAATAGGGCGAGACACCCGCGTCGTTGTGACACTTGTCGCAGAAGTCCGCCTTGGACTCGTGGCACTTCATGCAGGTATTCTGCAGGGAGATGGTGAACTCCTTGCCCTTGTGGTTGGTATAGGTCCTCTTGCCGTCGCGCAGCGCCCAGTCGCGCCATTCATTCAGGAGCTGCATGTGGTTGTTGCGCATCCACTCGGTGGATTCGATGCACTCCTTCTCGTTCTTGGGCAGCTTGAGCTCGGGTTCCTTGTACTGCTTGGTCATGGTGCCCAGCGCAAACGGCGCGGTCAGCATCGCGAAGAAGATGACCAGTCCGGCGACGATCGCAAATCCGTTGTGCATTTTCATCTACGCTTCCTCCTTGGTCGGGGGCGTCCAGTCGTCTTCTTCGTCCTCGAAGCCGGGGAGGGGTTCCTGGCGCATGTCCATGGTGCGGACCTCGCCCTCTTCGAGGACCAGGGCGTTGGCGACCAGCTCATGGGTGCCGGCGATGGTCACGCCGGGGGCCCAGTAGTCGGCCAGCGGGATCAGGGTCGCGCGGTCGATGGCGCAGATGCAGGCCATCAGGTTCACGCCATGCTGCTCCTGTACGTACCGAAGAGCGTTGCCGCGAGGCAGGCCGCCGCGCAGGCGGATTTCCATGATCTCGTCGGTATTCAGGCCGGAACCGCCCGCACAGCAGAAGGTCTGCTCGCGGATGGTCGCCGGGGGCATCTCGAAGAAGTTGTTGCACACGTGCTTGAGCACGTAGCGCGGCTCTTCCAGCAGGCCCATACCCCGGGCGGGGTTGCAGGAGTCGTGGAAGGTCACGCGCAGATGATCGTTACGGCTCGGATCGAGCTTCAGCTTGTTGTGCTTGATCAGGTCGGCGGTGAACTCGGTGATGTGCAGCATCTTGGTGGCGGCCGCGGTGTTGAACACGGTGCCGGTGATGGGCGACTTCGGGGTGGTCATGCCGGACCACTGGGTATCGCCGTTCATGGTGTCCATGTACTGATGCACCACGCGCCACATGTGGCCGCACTCGCCGCCCAGGATCCACTTGCAGCCCAGCCGTTCGGCCTCGGCGTACATCTTGGCGTTGAGCTTCTTCATGACCTCGTTGTTGGTGAACGAGCCGAAGTTGCCGCCCTCGGACGCGTAGGTGGACATGGTGTAGTCCAGGTCGAGGTAGTCGAACAGGAGCAGGTAGCCCATGAAGGTGTAGATGCCCGGATCGGCGAACACGTCGCCCGAGGGGGTGATGAACAGGATCTCGTGGCCCTTCTCGTTCAGCGGGGCCTTGACCCGGCGGCCGGTGACTTCCTCGATGTCGTCCACCATGAAGTCCACGATGTCCTTGAAGGCGTGGGGCTGGATGCCGAGATGGTTGCCGGTGATGTTGCAGTTGGAGACCGGCTCCATGATCCAGTTGGTGTTCAGGCCGACCAGATGCATGAGTTCGCGGGCCATCATGGTCATCTCGGCGGTGTCGATGCCGTAGGGGCAGAACAGGGAACAGCGGCGGCACTGGGTGCACTGGTAGAAGTAGATGAACCACTCCTTGAGGACGTGTTCCTCCATAACCCGGGAGCCGGTGAACTTGGACAGGATCTTGCCCGCCAGGGTGAACTCGCCGCGATAGACCGAACGCATCAATTCGGCGCGGAGCACGGGCATGTTCTTGGGATCACCGGAGCCGATGAAGTAGTGGCATTTGTCGGCGCAGGCGCCGCAGCGCACGCAGATGTCCATGAACAACTGGAGGGAACGGAACTTCTTGAGCCGCTCGCGGAAGCCGTTGACCACGGTCTCCCGCCAATTGGGGGGCAGCTTCCAGTCCGCGTCGGAGGGCAGCCACTGGCGGGGTTCGCCCCACAGGCCGGGCAGTTCCTTATCCATGTAGGCGATCTTCTCGGGCTTGGCGGGGTAGCACCAATGACCGGGCGAGAAATCCACCGGGGTTTCCATCCAGCCGGAGAGCGGCGGATTGTAATCTATGCTCTTGAAGAGCTCGTCTGCTTTGGGAATGTCGGACATATTCTTATCTCCTCGGATAAAGAAAGTATCACCAGGCGGTGAACCCTAGGCCTTGGTCTCATCATGCGGGACGCCGTTCTCGGGATTGTCGAGCGGCAGGCCGACCTCGGCCATGGGCACGCCGAATTCCTCTTCGTATTCCGCGTAGGGATGGGCCTTGATGTTCGGATCGTTCCAGGGGTTCACGTGGTGCTTTGCGCGCGAATCGTTCGGCAGGTTTCTCGTCGGGGACAGGAAAACGCCCGGCATGTGCATGAGCTTGCTGAACGGGAAGTAGGCCATGAGCACGCTGACCAGGAAGACATGAACGAAGAAGGACACGGTGATGGCCTCGGGGACGACGTAATGGAACGTCACCAGGCCCATGGTCAGCTCCTTGATGGCGATGATGTCAACCTTGGCGTAGTAGCGCATGTAGATGCCCGACAGGGCAATGGACAGGATCAGGAACAACGGGAAGAAGTCGGAGACATAGGAGATGTAGTTGATCCTGGGGTTGATCAGCCTGCGGCTCAGGAGCAGGACCACGCCCGCCACCAGGCCGAGGTCGCTCAGGTACATGACCGGAGCGCCGATTTGCAGGATGCCGTCCACGAACTCGAGCGCGCCCACCGGGAGGAACGGGATCGGTTCGAGGAACAGGCGCAGGTGCCGCAGGGCGATGATGAAAAAGGAGTAGTGGAAGGTGATGGCGAAAAGCCACAGCCACTTGCTCGATTTGTAGGCCACCACGGGGTGATCCTTGCCCTCGTGCAGGGACACGGCGGTGTTCCTGAACAGGGAACGGAAGGCGAAGACCTCCAGAACCATGCGGAAGAAGGTCTGGGCTCCGGTCTGGGGACAGTCCAGCTTGTTCTGCTTGAACAGCTCGGGATCAAAGGATTGGAACTGGCCGCCTGTTGTGGGGATGCGGAACGGCACGGCGCTCCGGCCCCAGGTGACGACTTTATAAATAAAGCCGATAATAAAGATGATGAACGCCGTCGTCGGGATGCAGACACCGAAGAAAGTCCTCATGTGTGCCGCATCAACCCCGAACAACGGGATCAACACCAGGAGAAAGACGAACAGAAGTGAGTAAAGAGCATTCATCTACCGTCACCTCGCTTGAAGGTTGGACCGCCGGTTTTACCTGAACGGCCTGCCATTTTCGGGACACCCCCGAGGGACCGGCGTAAAAATGTTCGAAGCTATGCGCTGAAGACGGATTCCCGCCCGAAAGGCCGAAACCCCCAACCCCTTGTCATGCTTCGCCCGGCTTCACACCGTGCGCCACACCCGGCGCGTCCCTAATCGACCGATTTCTCGGCCGTAACGTCCGCAACCAATCCGGCCTTCCTGAGCAGACTGCTCTGGGCGCGCTTGACTTCCTCCACGCGGAACCGGAACACCTCGTCGCGACTCTTGGAATAGATGTCGAAGGACATCATGGCCAGGTTGTCCACCTTGGCCTCGAATCTGAGCAGCTCGTCCAGGGTGCCGTCCTTCTTCATGGGCTGAAAGAACTCGTCGCGAAGAAGTTTCTTCAGTAGAAAGACGAAGCTGATGGCCTGGGAAGGAGAGAAATCCTGCACCGCCCGGATGCGGATGAGCTTGTCCAGACTCTCGGCGATGCGCCCCGCATCCTGCCACTCGATCAAATGGTCGATCAATTCCCCGGTGGCCTCGATGATGGCCGCCCCGACCGGGTTCTGAAATCGATCCTTCTGCCGCGACCAGACTTTCTGGGTTTCCTTGGGATAGGTCTTGAGAACCAGATCCGCCCATTTCTGCGACAATTCGGCCTTGCGTTCGGCCAACGTGGATTCAAAAGTCATTAACAACCCGCAACAATCCGTGAAATGAACCACTTGCGAACCCGGCCCGGAGGGCGCGGGCGGGCATTTCGCGGACAGGCCTATGATAAATTGTGAAAAACATCACGTAAAACTCAGAACCATATTCCAAACCCATCGGAAAACGTCAAGGTTTTTTCAAGGAAAAACCGGTCAATGAAAAGGATTATCAGGGGTTGACGGCTTTGCCGAACAGGCTGCCGGGACACGCTTTTCATCAGCCGCGCACCACCCTGTTGCGGCCCATGCGCTTGGCCTTGTACAGAGCCTCGTCAGCCCGGTTGAGGAGCTCTTCCACGGTGCTGTCCCCGGAGTGCATCCGGGTCACGCCCACCGAGACCGTGAAGGAGACGACGTCCCCCCCCACATCCACCGTGAGCCCGGCCAGGGCGGCCCGCAGGCGGCCCGCCGCCTCGGCTCCCTCCTCGATGTCGGTCTGCGGCAGGATGGCCGCGAATTCCTCGCCGCCGAGCCTGCCGAAGATGTCCGAGGAGCGCAGGATGGACGAGACCGAGGAGGCCAGGGCCTTGAGGACCATGTCCCCGGCCGCGTGGCCGTAGCTGTCGTTGATGGACTTGAAATAGTCGATGTCGAGCATGAGCACGGTCAGGGGCTGGTCATAGCGCTTGGCCCGCTGGACCTCCACCGCGCCCAGGGAAAAGAACTGGTGCCGGTTGTTCGCCCCGGTCAGGGCGTCGATGGTGGCGAGCAGCTTCATCTCCTGTTCCAGTTCGATGCGCTTGGTCACGTCGTGGATGACCGAGTACAGGCGCTGGACGCCCTGGACCATGATCGGGCCGGAATAGACCTCCACATCGCGCATCTCGCCGCTGGCCAGCCTGTGCCGGAGGATGAAATAGGCCCGGCCTTCGTCCATGGAGCGGCGCATTTCGGTAAACATCTCGTCCTGGTCCAGGGCGTTGATCTGGCTCAGGTTCATGGTCCGCATGGTCTTGATGGGATACCCATAGAATTCCGCGGCCGCCGGGTTGGCGTCGATGATCCGCTCGGACTTGGGATCGGTCAGGAGCATGATGGCGTGGTTGTTCTCGAAAAAGGCCCGGTATTGCTTCTCGCTCTCGCGCAGGACCCTTTCGGCTTCGATGCGGCGGGTGATGTCGCGGAAGGTCCCTTCCATGGCCACGGGTTCGTCCCGGTGGTTGAGGACCTGATGGGCGTTGGCTTCGATGACGATGGCCGACCCGTCCTTGCGCCGGGCGGTCATCTGTTGTCCCCGGATGGCCCCTTTCTGGCGCAGGATATCGCGCAGGCTTTCCACACCATCGGTCCGCCGATACAGGGTGTCGAGGTTACATCCCACCAATTCGGACTCCTCATAACAGAGCAGACGGCAGGTGGCCGGATTGACCATGAGCACGGTCCCTTCCAGGTCCGTGACCATGTAGCCCTCCTCGATGGTCTCGAAGATGCGCCGAAACTTCTCCTCGCTGCGTTTGAGCTCGGCCTCGGCGTGCTTGCGGTCCGAAATATCGCGGATGACGTTGACGACGCCCAAGGTGGCGCCGTCGTCCCCCTTGATCAGGGAGACGGATTGGTCGGCCGGGAAGATTTCACCGTTGCGCCGCTTGAGCGGCAGTTCGAAGAGCGTCCGCCCCTCGGCCTCGAAGGCCGCCCGGGAACGGGCCAGAAAATCGTCATAGTGGCCGGCGCTGACGTGCAGCTCGCCCACCGGCAGCCCGGCCAACTCGGCCTGGGTCTTCTGGAACATGGATTCCGCAGCCGGATTGGCGTCCAGGATCTCCATGTCCGGGGTGAGGATGAGCACCGCCTCGCCCAGCCCCACGAAGGTGCTGCGCAGCCACAACTCCTTTTCGGCCAGGGCCTCCTCGATGGCCCGTTGCTCGGTGATGTCCGTGCCCGACAACAGCATCCCCACGGGCAGGCCGCCCTCGGTGGTCAACAGCTTGCTTTGCCACATGACCGTCCGGTAGGCCCCTTCCCGGGTGTTCACCCGGAAGATGCGCTCGTCCCCTTCCGCCATCTGGCCGGATAGAACCAGGCACAGGCAGTCGCGGATTTCATCCCTGTCGAACGGCGGCACCAGCGCGTTCACCCAATCCCGGCCCAGGAGGTCCGCCTCGGTATACCCGAGCACCCGGCAGGCGGTCCGGTTGACCATGTCGATCTTCCCGGCGGCGTCGAGGGTGAAGACCATGGCCCCGACCACGTCCAGGTAATGAGCCACCCGGTTGCGTTCGCGGGCCAATTCGCGCGCGCCTTCCACCCGGGCGGTGATGTCGTCCAGAACCACGGCATATCCATCGTAACGGTCGGAAAAATCGGCGGTCAGGGAAACCGAGACATTGAAATGGCGTTCGCCGTGCCCTTGGGCCACCGGCACATCCAGCTTGCAGGTTCCGGCTCCCCGGCCCAGGCTCTCGGCATCCAGGGCGCTCTCCAACCAGGGAGCCAGATCAGCCAGGGGGACGGGGGCATGGCCGCCCCGGCACCAGTCGCCGCAGTCCTCGGCCCCGGTCAACTCCACGGCCGCCGGATTCATGACCTCCACCTGGAAATCGGAGTTGAGCAGCAGGACAGGGGTGCGCAAGCTCAGGAACAGGGTATACAGCCGGGGCACTTGGGGATCCGGAGGGCAGTCCACGTCCTCGGCGGATGCGAAACCGGTATTCCCTGCCAGAACCTCCGCGCAAAACGACGCCCAAAACTCCACGGGATCGTCGCCGTCGCGCAGGCGGGCGGCGTGCTCCCGGGCGCGTTGCCGGAGTTGTTCCTCAGGGATGATGCGGCGGTTCTTCAAGCGCGTGTCCTCGGTAGGTGGCGTTGTTCCACGAGCAAGTCCGCGTACGCCGATGCGGGCGGACGACATGCAGGATGCGGGCGAAAACCATACTGCTTCGCGCCGCTGTTGTCGAGCCGGTCGGAGGTTTTTTATCATTTGTCACGACCCGGTGACTTGTGCCGGGTGACGGGGAACCCAGGCCGACAGCCGTGGAATCCGCCCCGCCCGATCGCGGCCGGGCCCCATGGGGGATATCCCGTCAACTCCCTAACGGGAAACCCGGACGCCGAAAGCCGCTTCACGGCGGGATTCAAGCGGTTTTGCCCCCCGGCGGGCAGGGGCTTACGCCCGCGTATCCATTTCTTGCGTCTTCGACGTGGCCGTTTCCGCCACGCCGCTTTCCGCATAAGAAAAGGGCCCGCTCCGGAAAGGAACGGGCCCCCAAGGCTTGCGAATTAGATTTCAAGGATGTCCGGGTCGTCCTCCGCAGAGGCACCGGGCAACTCCTCGCCGGGGGCGTCCGTCGCCTCTTCCGGGAGGTCGCCGGGCACGTTCCCGGACAAAGGCAAGGTCTCGGGCTGCTCCATGTATCGGGCAAAGACCAAAAAGCCGGTGTGGGCGACCATGCGGTCGTCCGGGCGCAGCCGATCGGCCACGGGCTTCCAGCGACGGATCAGGATTTCCAGGACCTCCATCTCGGCGAAGGGGCCGTCCTCCAGGCCACGCAACAGGTCGGACACCTGGTTGACCGTGGGCAACAGGAAGCCGCACATGGCACCGGGGATAACCGCGCTCGGAATGGACGGGAGGTATTCCCAGGGGGTGCGCACATCCAGGAACAGGGCGTCCGCGCCCGAATGCAGGAAACCGTCCTCGATGTTCCGGTTGACCTGCTCCACGCGATGAGCCAGGCCCACGCGCTCCAGATTCTTCCCTGCCAGCTTGTAAAAGTCCGCGCGCCGCTCGTAGGTGATGACCTTGCCGGTGTCGCCCACGAACCAGGCCAGGGCCGTGGTCAGGCCGCCCGAGCCCGTGCCGGACTCGATGACCGTGGAGCCGGGGCCGATGCCCAGCTTCATCATCAGGTAGCCGATCTCCTTGGGATACATGATCTGGGTCTGGCGTTTCACCCCCTTGATCAGGTCGTGCAGGGTGGGCTTGAGCACCAGGTACAATTTACCGAGGTGGGTCTTGACGTATTGGCCGTAGCCCGCCTCGGCCACCTCGTCCATGAGCAGCTTGCCGTCATGGGTATGGACCTCGCCGCCTGCCTCAAGCTTGCGCAGGTAGCGTTTGCCCTTGTGGCTGATGAGCAAAATGAGCTGTCCCGGTTCAATCATAGGTAATGGGCCTCCTGAGAATGATGGCCCTGAGTACGGTCCGCAAGGCCGGAAGTCAAGAAAAAGGGCTCACGCCCCGGGCAGGGTCACACGCAGGGTGGTCCGGTCCTCGGCGTCCGAGACCCCAAGCTCGATGGACCCGCCCATGGCCCCGGCCGCCAGCCGCGCGGAATAGGTTCCCAGGCCGGTGCCGTCCCGCTTGCCCCCGGTGGAATACTTGTCGAAAAAGGTCTCGCGCAGGGGCTTGGGCACGACTCCGGGATTGGCCATGGTCAAAACGACCTCCTTCCCCGACGCCGCCCGCACAGATATCTCGCTTCCCGCCGGAGCGGCTTCCACCGCATTGAGCAACAGATTGGAGACCATGGCCTCAAGCAGCGCCTCATTGGCGGGGATCGTCAGGCAGGCCAGCCCGTCGTCCGGCACCCCGTCGAATTCCACGGTCACGGTCTGGTCACGGTCCGCGATCCGCCCGGCCAGGTTGCCCAGGGTCTCCCGGATCACGGCCATGAGGTCCACGGACACGGGTTCGTAGGCGTAGGTCCCGGCCTCGATCTTGTACAGGGTCAGAGACATGCCGATCATGCGCAGGGCCTTTTCCGCCTGGTGCTCGATGAGATGCAGCATCTCGCTCAATTCGGCATCCAGGCGCTCCTCCTCGATAAGCAGGTACCGGCAGCCGTTGATCACGCCGATAATCGGCCCTCTGAGGTCATGGGCCACGATGCGGTCCACATCCGCGCGCAATTCTTCAAGTCCTTTCTGCTCGGAGATGTCCTGCACGCTGACCACCAGGCTCTCCCTGCCGTCCACCGTGGCCTCCACCATGTTCTTGAGCACCGGCAGACGGCTCCCGTCCTTGCGGGTCAGGTAGCACTCGTCCACACTGACGTGTCCATCGATGCAATGCCAGGGGCAGGACTTGGCGTCGCCGCATAGAATTTCCCGGCAGGGTGAGCCGAGCAGCTCCGCCCGGGAAGACCCGACCAGCCTTAAGGCCTCGGGATTGGCACCGGTCAGGGTGCGCGTCTGGAAATCGACCACGAAGATTCCCACGGGCATGGAGTTGAGGATGCCCGAGAGGCGGCGCCTGGATCGAGCCAGGAGGTCCGCGCGCTCCCGATTCTCGGTCTCGTCCAAGGCAAAGGCGTAAAAATAGTAGTTCTGTCCGTGGTGATCGCGGGCCATGGCCATGTCCAAGCGGATCCAGCGGAGTTCCCCGTCCTTGCGACGCATGCGCACGATCAGCCCCTGGACCCAATCCTCGCTCCGGGTCAGGGAGACGATGCGCTCCGCGTCAACCGGGTCCACCACATGCGAGAAGGTATCGCCCGCCAGGGCTTGGATCCGGGCCATTTCCGCAGGGGATTCGTAGCCGAGCATGCGGGCATAAGCCAGGTTGCGTTCCACGAACCGGCCGCCCACGAAGCCGTGGGTAATGCCCACCGGACTGTTCTCGAACAGGATGCGGCGGCGCTCGTCCGCGACGCGCCCTTCGGCCTCGGCCTTGCACCGCCGGGCCACTTCCTGCTCAAGGTCGTGAGTCCGGGCCAGGAAACGTTCCTCAAGGTCGCTCCGGGCGCGGTCCAGCTCCTCCTGGACCTCGTCCATGGTCCGCATGGACGGCAGCCAGAACCACAGCCCGGCCAGGAGCAGGCTTGCCCCGGCCAACTGCCCCAGGAGCTTGGCCAGATAGATGTGCACGCGCACGTCGCCTATCACGCCCCACCCCGGGATGCCGAGCATGTCGATGATCTCCATGAAGACCCCGAAGAGAATCAGCAGGAAACCGATTTTGATGAGCAGAAAGCCCCGGCGGCCGTAATTCACGGTCCGATCGGCGCGGATGAAGAGCCCCAGCGCCATGGCGAGAATAAAAAACCTCAGAATTTCAAGAGTTATTTCCAGCACGCGTGGTTCCTCCGGCCAAAGGGGCTCAAAGCTACCCTACGCCCTCCGGCCGCCCGCTCCAATTATTAATTCCCGGCCGGTGGAAACCTCCCGTCGAACTTGACAGAACCGGCCCGGTACTTAATAAGCTGGCTAGAGTTAGGGACTCCTCCCAAGGAACGCAACGCGACATGGCATACAAATACGTCTTCGGCCCGGTGATGAGCGGGCGGCTCGGCCGTTCTCTCGGACTCGACCTGCTCGGCGACCGCATCTGCTCCATGGATTGCGTCTACTGCGAGGTGGGGGCCACCAGGGAACGGACCTGCGAACGCAGGGTGTACGTCCCGGCGGCCGACATTCTCAAGGAACTGTCCTTGTGGAAGGAAGAAGGGCTGGAGCCGCCCGATATGATCACGCTGGGCGGCTTGGGCGAACCGTGCCTGAACGCGGACATGGAGGCGATTATCCTCGGAGCCAAACGGCTCTTTCCGGGGATTCCCGTGGCCGTGCTGACCAACGCCAGCCTGATGACCGATCCCGAAGTGCGGCGCGAGTTGTGCGCCGCCGACGTGGTCCTGCCCAGCCTGGATTCCCTGGTGGACGAAGAATTCGCCAGGGTGAACCGGCCGGACGAGACCATATTGCCCGAGGCCGTGGCCGAAGGGCTCCTTGCATTCAAAAAAGAATTCAAGGGAAAGATATTTTTGGAAATTTTGCTTGCCGAAGGAATTAACGATTCCGACGAGAACCTCGGTAGGCTACGGATTTTCTGCCAGCGGCTTGCTCCCGACCGGGTGGATGTGGTCACTTTGACCCGTCCGGGCACGGTCAAGGGGGTCCGCCCCGTGGACGGGGAGGTTTTAAGCCGTTGGCGCCTGGCGCTTGGAGGCGGGGGGACCCGCCAGGAAAAGCGACCGGGGCATGCGGGCAAGGAAATGAGCCTGGAGCGGATGACCGCTGCCGTGACCGCCTCCCTGAGCCGCAGGCCCCAGACCGCCGAACAGTTGGCCCAGGCCCTGGGAGCGGACCCCGACAAGGTCCGCCAGGCCGTGGAAGCCCTTGAAAAAACGGGCGACGTCACCCGCCGGGATGACCGGGGGAAGACATTTTACCACGGAACGGGCCATGTCATCGAAGACTGATGGGCGCGCCGGGATCAGACACACACTTTTCTCGTCACGAGGTTTCCATGACCAAAAAGAAACGGCAGAAGATGTTCATCTCCGTGCTGCCGGGAGAACAGGTTGAGGTCGTCATAGCCGAAGAGGGCAAGGTCAACGAATATTACGTTGAAATGGTCCACCAGGCCAAGACCAAAGGTAACATCTACAAAGGCTACATCCACAACATCGACAACGGGCTTCAGGCCGCGTTCATCAACTACGGCGCCGAACGCAACGGTTTCCTGCAAATCGACGAAGTCCACCCCGAATACTACGTCAACGAGGTTCCCACCAAAAAAGGCCAGCGCTTCCCGCTCATGCAGAAGGTGCTCAAGCCCGGCCAGGAGGTCCTGGTCCAGGTGGTCAAGGAACCCACCGGCAAGAAGGGCGCCTTCCTGACCTCCTACCTTTCCCTGCCCGGACGTAGCTTCGTCTACACCGTGGGCCGCAGCCAGATCGGGGTTTCGCGCAAGATCGAGGACGAAAAGGAACGAGGCCGCCTCAAGACCGCCCTGGAGGGGTTTGAAACCGCCGAGGGCGTGGGCCTCATCGCCCGCACCGCAGCCGTGGGCCAATCCAAGGCCGCCCTGGAGCGCGATTTCAAGTACCTGAACCGGCTGTGGACCGACATCCGGGCCAATGCCCAGAAGGTCAAGGCCCCGTCCCTGGTCTACCAGGAACTCGGGCTGGCCGCCCGCGCCGTGCGCGACTACCTGAGCACGGATATCAGCGAAATCTGGGTGGACGACAAAGAGACCTATGAGCAGGTCCACCAATTCGTCAAACTGGCCTTCCCGCGCAAGAACAATCTGGTCCGGCTGCACGAGGACAACGAGCTTTCCCTGCTGGAGCGGTTCAACGTGGTCAAGCAGGTGGAAGAAATCTACTCCCGCGAGGCGTCCATGCCCTCGGGCGGACGACTGGTCTTCGACGCCACCGAGGCCCTGACCGCCGTGGACATCAACTCCGGCAAGATCGGCGGGGAAAAGAATTTCCAGAAGATGGCCCTCAAAACCAACGTGGAGGCCGCCCGAGAGATCGCCCGCCAGCTCAGGCTGCGGGACATCGGCGGCCAGGTGGTCATCGATTTCATCGAGATGAAGAACCCCAAGGACTGCCGCGAAGTGGAAAAGGTCATGCGCGCGGAAATGAAGAACGACCGCGCCCGGACCGACGTGTCGCGCATCTCTTCCTTCGGGCTCATGGAACTGGTGCGCCAGCGCCTCGGCTCCTCGGCCATCGCCATCTCCACCGAGCCCTGCCCCTGCTGCAAGGGCACCGGCATCCGCCGGAACATGGAATGGCAGGCCCTCCAGGCCCTCAAGGACATCCACCGCGACCTGCGCCAGCCAGGTTCCGAAGAGGTCCAATACGACTGCGAGGAGGAGCTGGCCATCTACCTGCTCAACAACAAGCGCGGCATCCTGGCGGACCTGGAAAAACGCTACGACAAATCCATCCACATCGACATCGAATACGAGTACGACGAATAGCCGTGCTCCCGAACCGCAATCGCAGGCCCCCGCCCCGAGACTCTCGGGGCGGGGGCCTTTGCATTGCGTATGGCGGCCGTACCGGGCTAAGCCGCCGCCCCGTCGCCGGAGCTGTCGAAGGCTCGTGCCCGATGAAGGGCGGCCCCGAACGGGCGGGCCGCCAAAGATCAGCTAGTCAAAATCCCGCATATTGACCCTCGCCCGCCCTTCAAGATCCCGCAGCCGTCCCCGCACGGCGATGGACATGGGCCGGAGCATGGACTTGATGCGCCGCCGGACCGTGTGGAACAAGGTAAACTTATTTACGTCCTTTACCGCCCCGGCCTGCTCTCTCCGCGTCAATTCCGCGTCCACCGCCTCCAGGTCCTTCCTGATCAACGCCAAAAACAGGGGAAGAGCTTCCGGATTGATGCCCATCTTGAAAGGATCCTCGGTGAAAAATTCCTCGGGCAGGGAATCGAAGAGGCTCAGGCTGTCGGCGATCACCTTCTTTCTGGCCCATTCATCCGCGTCCGTCAGCGTGGGGATGAGCCGCCGCATGTCGCGAAAATAATTCTCGTTGAGATACTTGACCAGGGGAGCGGGCATCGCGGCATCCAACAGGATCCGTTTGGCCTCAAGATAATGGGCGATGAGATGATTGACGTAGGTGTCGAGGCTCAGGTCGGCGGACTTGTGCTCTTGCCGGAAATAATAGATCTGGCGGGACGTCTGGGAAAAACTCTTCGCCCTGGTCAGGGCTTCGTACATGAACAGGACATCCTGCCCCATCCGAAAAGGGAGGTGCTTGAGCTCGTTCTCCCGGACGAATTCCGTTCTGAAAATCCAACGCCACACGACCTTGCTTTTCCAGTAGCGCGGGGCATCCCTGAATACGAGATTGGAGGCTTCGGGATGCGGGAAATAGTTGCGCGTATTGCCGGTCCGGTCGGAAAAGACGATGGCGTTCCCGGAGACCAGATCGGCGCCGTCCTCCTCGGCCTTGCCGACCAGGACGGCCGCGGCATCCCGGGAAAGAGCGTCATCGGCATCAAGAAAATGGAGATACTTCTTGTTCGCCAACTCCTGTCCCTTGGCCCGCGCCGGGCCGAGCCCGGCGTTCTCCTGGTGCACGACTCGAATCCTGTCGTCCAGCCCGGCGTAATGGTCGGCTATCCGCCCGGTCGCATCGGTTGATCCGTCGTCAACGATCAGGACTTCGATATCCCGGCACGTCTGGTCGAGGCAGGACTCGATGGCGGTGGGAAGCCAGGTCGCCATGTTATAGGAAGGGATAACTATAGTAAGGCCAGAATTCATTGTATTTCCTTATTATTTTTTGAATTTCAGCAAGCGCCGGGGACGGTTCATTCGCCCGTCGCGGGCAAAGTGAAAATGAAGGTGGAACCCACGCCGACCTCGGATTCGACCCAGATGCGGCCGCCGTAATGCTCGATGATCTCGCGGCAGATGGTCAGCCCCAGGCCGGTGCCCTTGGGCTTGTTGACCATGGTGTCGTCGGTATGGGTCTGATGGAACTTCTCGAAGATCTGGGACTGATCCTCGGGATGGATGCCGGTGCCGGTGTCCACCACTTCCACGCGAAGTTGGCTGAAACGTGGAAAGGCTCGCAGGGTGACCGAGCCCTTTTCGGTGAACTTGGAGGCGTTGTTGAGCAGATTGATGAGGACCTGCTGCATGCGGTCGCGGTCGGCGATGATGCGCGGCAGGCCGGACTCGACCTCGGTACGCAACTCCAGGGCGGTCTGGGCGAACATGCCGGAAACCGAATTGGCGGCCACCTCGATGACCTCGTTCATGTCCAGTTCCTCGTCGCGCCAGCCCATGGAACCGGACTCGATCTTGTTCAGGTCGAGGACATCGTTGATCAGCCGGGTAAGACGCTCACCCTCGTGGCTGATGATGGCCAGATTCTCGCGGATGCGCCTGCCCTTGCGGGCCAGGGCGCTGTCCGGGTTAACCAGGGGCAGGAAATTGCGCGTGAACTCCTTGTTCAGGAGCTTGGCGAAGCCCAGGATGGAGGTCAGGGGCGTGCGCAGTTCATGGGAGACCGAGGAGAGGAAGGCGGACTTCATCTCGTCCAGTTCGCGCAGCCTCTGGTTGGCCTCTTCCAATTCGCGGGCCTTGTTGACCAAATCCTCGGTGCGCTCGCGGACGAGCTGCTCCAGATGGCGGTTCAGGTCGGCCAGATCCTG
The DNA here is from genome assembly GCF_017351175.1 of Desulfovibrio sp. Huiquan2017. Classification (NCBI taxonomy): domain Bacteria; kingdom Pseudomonadati; phylum Thermodesulfobacteriota; class Desulfovibrionia; order Desulfovibrionales; family Desulfovibrionaceae; genus Desulfovibrio; species Desulfovibrio sp. Huiquan2017. The sequence goes on from NZ_JAFMPN010000018.1 coordinate 90,831, forward strand.
CTCGGCCTTCTTGCGATCGGTGATATCCTCCAGGATGCCGTCCACGAAGACGAAGTTGCCCTGCTCGTCGTGGATGGCCCGGGCGTTGAGGGAGGCCCAGATGGTCTTGCCGTCCCGGCGGTAATATTCGGCCTCGAAACGTTTGACCTCGCCCTGCTCGCGCACCCGGTCGAAAAACCCCAGCATGTGATCCGGGTTGACCATGATCCGGGAGCTCAGGGACCGGACGTTGGACAGGAATTCGTCCAGGGAGTCGTAGCCGAATATGCGAGCCATGGCCGGATTGGCCCGGCGCAGCACGCCGTCCGGGGTGGCCTGGAAAATGCCCTCGATGGCGTTCTCGAAAATGGACCGGTACTTTTCCTCCGCTTCCTGGAGGGTCTTGTTCATGGTCTGGAGCTTGTTTTCGCGGCCCTCGATCTCTATGGACATGCGCCGGAACCGTTTCGCAATTTCCAACAGCTCGGCATGATAGACCTCGCCGAAGTCGTAGGAAAAATCGCCCTTGGCCACGCGGGCGATGCCGGACTGAAGGACCATGAGCGGCTTGTTCAGGAAGACGCGCAGGAGCAGGCCCGTGATGGCCAGGATGACGGAAATGGACACGACGATGATGATGATCGAGACGAACATCTGCTCGTCCAGCCGCTTCTTCTCGCGCTCCAGGGTGAAGTCGATCTCGGCCCGGCCGATGGTGCGGCCCTCGAAGATGATGGGCCGGACCTTGCTGAAGTCCGCGGTCGCGCCCGAGAATTTCTCGTGGGCGAAGACCACCTCGTTGCGTGAACCGTAGATGCGGATGCCCTGGACCATGTCGTCGTGGGTGTAAACCGAACCGATGAGCCGGGCATTGTCGTAATCGAGGTTCCAGATGGGCACGGCCAGAATTTCGGCCACCGAGGAAATAGTGTCCTCGCCCTTTTTCTCGGCCGAGGCCCACATCTCTTGCGACTGCTGCCAGTAGATGAACCCGCCGAGCCCCGTGGCGATGATCATGACGATGACCACCAGGCTGAAGGTCAGGTCCCGCGAGATGGACCTGCTGGTCAGGAGAGGCCGTTTTCTCTTGGGGTTGTCTGCTCGCATCTGTTTTCCGAAAAAAAGGATATGGGACGACTGCCTGATCGCGCATCCTCCCGACAGGCTCTACACGACTCCCAGCACCCTGTCATCACAGTTATAGAGGATACCGACTCCGCAACCGGGCCACGGTCCCGTCCCCGACAAGCCGGGCCAGGGCCTTCTTCAGGCGGGCGCGCACGGCCTCGGGCAGCCGCCTGGCCACGTAAGCACGCAGGGAATTGCGCTCCAGGACCAGAGGATCGCCCAAAAACCGACGGCGCAGGCCGATGCGCTGGACCTCGCCCGTCAGCCCATGGAGCGAACCGAGCACGGCGTCCACCCGCCCGGCCAGGAGCATCCGGAAACCGAGTTCATGATTTTTGCACGGGAAGGGGATGAACTTCAACGACCGGGCCAGGTCGAGTTCGCGCCGCGAGCCCCGAACCACGGCCACGGTCTTGCCGACCAGATCGCGGACGGTGCGCAGGGGCGTCTCCACGCGCCCCCAGGCCACCATGGTCAGGGGCCTGACCGTCCCGATGTCCTCGGCCAGTTCGACAATGTCCGCTTGCTGCGGCATGAAGATCATGTCCGCCGTGCCTGCGTGGATCTCCTCCACGCCCCTGGCCAGGGGGACGAACAGGTTGACGGGCTCCATTCCGGCCGTGCGCGCGAGGGCGTCGCCGAGCTCCAGACAGAAGCCGGCGGGACGGCCCTCTTTCAGGCTCCCACATGTGCCCAACTCAGGACTCACGATGCGCAGGGCCCGGGCCTGGGCCAATGCCGGGAACGCGGACAGAACGAACAAAACGCATACCAGCAGAAGCCATTGCCGGGGAATATGTGCCGAACCGTGGAGCATGGTGCAATTTAGACTGCATTCCTTGAAAAAGCAACGCGAGCCGGGCTCCTCCGACGAAGATCGGCCTTGCCATATCCCCGGCTCTCCCTTATCTGTGCCGGAACCGACCATGCGTACGACCATCATCCTTCTCTTCCTGGCCGCGCTGCTTTGTCCGGCCCTCGCGCCGCACCGGGCCGAGGCTCACCCGCACGTCTACGTGGACGTCTCCCTGACTTTCCACCTGAACGACGCGGGATTGTCGAGCGTGCACCAAAGCTGGCTCTTCGACGAGATCTTCACCCGGGCCATCCTGAGCGACCTGGGGCTGGACGCGGCCGCCCTGGCCACGCCCGAGGGGCAGAAGGCCGTGCGTGAGGGGGCGTTCCAGTACCTGTCCAACTACCATTATTTTACCCTCGTCGAGGCGGGCGGCAAACGGCTGCCGGTCAAAGTGGAGCACTTCCGGGCCAGCCTGGACGGAAACCGCTTCGTCTACGATTTCGACATGCCCCTGAATCTGCCCGTGGACCGGCTCGGCGATTTCCGCATGGCCGTGTTCGACAAGGAATACTATACGGACATGATCTACGCCGAGAACGGCGTGCGCTTCGACGTCAGGGGCGGGATCTCGGTCAGCCACGCCATGCGGCCCGCCAAGGACCAGACCTACTGGCGCTACATCGTGCCGGACGCCGTTCACATGTCCGTAAGCGTCGCCCCCGGCGCATCGCCGGAGGTCACGGCGGACCGCCGGGAAGCGGCCGACGGCCCCGGCGTGCTCACCCGGCTGATGAGCATGGTCCGGTCGGCCCAGAAGGAGCTGACCAAGCGGCTCAACGGGTTCGGCACCCGGCTCAGGGACGACCCATGGGGCCCGGCCCTGTGGATGTTTCTGGGTCTGTCCTTCGTCTACGGAGTGATCCACGCCGTGGGGCCGGGACACGGCAAGGCCGTGGTCTGCTCCTGGTTCTTGAGCCATCCCGGCTCGTTGTGGAGCGGCGCGCTCATGGGCAACGCCATCACCTTCGTACACATGGGCTCGGCCGCCCTGGCCGTGGGCGCGGCCTATCTCCTCTTTTCATCGGGCATGGGCGGATTCGCCGCCGCCAGCCGGGCCATCCAGCCGGCGAGCTACGGGCTGCTCGCCCTTATGGGGCTGTTCCTCCTGACCAAGGCCGTGCTCGACCTGCGCAAGGGCGGGCTCCTCGCGGCCCACACCTGCGCCCACGATGAACCCGAAGGCGAGGACCTGCGCTCCATCCTGGCCGTATCCTTCGTCACCGGGCTCATCCCCTGCCCCGGCGCGGCGGTCATCCTGGCCTTCGCCATCGGACTGAACATCTTCTGGACCGGAGTGGCCGCCCTCGTGATCATGGCTATGGGCATGGGGCTGACCACCACGCTCTTCGCCTGGTTCGCGGTCTCGGCCCGCAAGGCCGCCCTGGCCCTGTCTGGCCGCAACCGCCGCCTGTTCAACACGATCCACGCCGGACTGTCCCTGTGCGGGGCCGCAGCCATCTGTCTGTTCGGCACAGCCCTGCTCATCGGCTCCCTGACCGCCTGATCCCCCTTCCCGGCTCACGTCACGGCCTCCCCCGGGTATCGCTCTCCCCGGCCCCCGCGCCGCCAGGCCCCCTCGCCCCGCCTACGCGGCCCACCCACGGCAATGCCGGTCCCAACGCGCGGGACATGCCTTTGCGCTCGTAAAAAAATCGTTGACATGTTTTTTTACTTTTAGGTAAAAAGATCATGTTACGATTTCTAAAACGAAACCATGGACTCACAAATATGAAAAATACGCTGGACTCCCAAGACCGGAGGCTGATGGCGGAACTGACCCGCGACGGACAATTGTCGCCCGGCAAGATCGGTGCGGCCACGGGCGTGACCGCGCCCACAGTGCGTTCACGGCTCAAGAACCTCATGCACGCCGGGGCGCTCAAGGTGGCGGGGCTGGTCAACCCCATGCGCGTCAAGGGACTCACCGTGGCCCTGGTGGGCATCAGCCTGATGAGCCACGAACAGCTCGGTGAGAAACTCGACCAGATCGGCGCCCTGCCCCGAGTCAACTGGGCGGCGGTGGTCACCGGGCGCTACGACATCATTGTGGAGATCATCTGCCAGGAAGGCATGGATGATCTTTATCATTTTCTGGACCGGGATCTGTCCCAGGTGGGTGGCATCAACACCTCGGAATCCTTTGTCGTCATGAAATCCCGGCGCAAGTGGCTGCTGTTGCCCGACGCCGTGATCGATACCTTCACCAAATAACGTTAAGGCCGCCGGAGAGGGCGGAGAGCTTTGCAAAGGAGCATCAGATGATTATCGGCATCCCCAAGGAAATCAAAACGCTGGAAAACCGCGTGGCCATGACCCCCGGCGCGGTGGAATCCCTGGTCCGCCAGGGCAACGACGTGCTGGTCGAGGCCGGAGCGGGCCTGGGAAGCGGCCTGGCCGACGAGGAATACGTGGCCGCGGGAGCCAAGATGGTCTCCGCCGAAGAGGCTTGGAGCGCCGAGATGGTCATCAAGGTCAAAGAGCCGCTGGAGAGCGAGTTCAAGTACCTGCGCAAGGACATGGTCCTGTTCACCTACCTGCACCTGGCCGCCGCTCCCGAGCTGACCAAGGCGCTGCTCGACGCCGGAACGACTTCCGTGGCCTACGAGACCGTCAAGTCCGCCGACGGCACCCTGCCCCTGCTGACCCCCATGTCCGAGGTCGCCGGACGCATGGCCACCCAGGTGGGCGCGCACTACCTGGAAAAGACCCAGGGCGGCCGGGGCATCCTGCTCGGCGGCGTGCCCGGCGTGTACCCCGCCGAAGTCCTTGTCCTGGGCGGCGGCGTGGTCGGCACCAACGCGGCCCGCATCGCCATGGGCATGGGCGCGCGCGTGACCATCCTCGACCTTTCCCACCAGCGCCTCCAATACCTGGACGAAGTGTTCCAGGGCCGCATCACCACCATGATGTCCACCGAGCCCAACATCCGCCAGATGATCCAGCGGGCCGACCTCGTCATCGGCGCGGTCCTGCTGCCCGGCGCCAAGACCCCGAACCTGATCACCCGCGACATGCTCCCCCTGATGAAGGAAGGCGCGGTCATCGTGGACGTGGCCGTGGACCAGGGCGGCTGTATCGAAACCACCCACGCCACCACCCACGACAACCCGACCTACGTCATCGACGGCGTGGTCCATTACGGCGTGGCCAACATGCCCGGCGCGGTACCCCGCACCTCCACTTTCGCCCTGGTCAACCAGACCGCTCCCTACGCCCTGCGCTTGGCCGCCAAGGGCGTGGACGCCCTCAAGGCCGATCCCGGCCTGGCCCTCGGCCTGAACACCTGGGCCGGACACCTGACCTGCCCGGCCGTCGGCGCCGCGCTCAACATCGAGTCCATGACCCCGGAAGAGGCCCTGGCCCAAATGTAGCGGACGTCGCTCCCGCACACGACAAAGGCCCCGGTCCAACGACCGGGGCCTTTTTCTTATGCGGCCCCATGTCAAGGACTCCCGTATTTCT